>JBMFWH010000014.1:0-34826 GCA_049965455.1 Thermoplasmata archaeon
CCAAACAAATGCATATATTAGGGTGTTTTCATTAAAAAAATATTGTTAAAATCTAACGCTTTATTTCCGCCATAGGTTCTGACAGATATAGCCAAGAACCATTTTTATTATTTCTGTTTTAAATTCATTTTTTTGATCTTTCTTTTGCAGTGTATCCAGTAGCTTGCTCTAAAAACTGGTTATATTTTTTTATTGTATCCTCGTATCCTTCCTTATTATCATTGCTCTCAGTTTCTATTAAAAGCTTGTTTTCTTTTAAAGTAATCTCTATCTTGGACAGAGCTTTATAAGATACAATAAATTTATCATTTTCCTTCCTGTAGTTACCGAATATATTGTTTAGAAGTAACTGCAGTTTTTCAGAATCAAGCTTCAGGCTTTTTTTTATTGAATATGCTCTCATGGATATGTCCTCCGCATAGTTCTTGGATAAGGTACAGCAAACTTTATGTGCTCTAATCCTGCAATCCACATTACCAGTCTATCCAGCCCCAATCCAAATCCAGAATGTGGTACAGATCCATATTTTCTTAGATCTGTATACCAGCCATAATCATTTATATTAAGATGCTCTTTTTCAATTCTTTCGAGCAGCTCTTTCGGTTCATAAATTCTCTCTCCTCCGCCAATAATCTCTCCATATCCCTCCGGCGCCAATAGATCATGGTTTAGCACCACTTTCGGATTATTTGGATCGGGTCTATGATAAAAAGGTTTCAATTCTATTGGATAGTTTGTAACAAATACAGGCTCCTCAAATTTCTTGGTTATTGCGTATTCTTCATCCGCACCTAGATCTGCTCCGTAATCAATATCTAAGCCCACATCTTTTCCAATATTGATTATATCTTTATATTCAATTCTTTTGAACGGAGGTTTTATGTTCTGCAGTATGGATATATCCCTTTTCAGGTATTTAAGTTCCTCTGCTCGTTCTTTTAGTACAGTATCTATAATGTACTTGATCATTTTTTCTTCTATTTTCATCATCTCTTCATTAGAAACCCATGCAGCCTCTGCCTCAGCATGCCAGAACTCAGATAAGTGCCTTCTCGTCCTGGATTTTTCTGCTCTGAAAGAGGGTGCGACCGTGTACACTTTTTCAAGTGCAAAAATAAATGTCTCCAGATAAAATTGAGAGCTCTGTGTTAGGTACATCTTTGTGCCAAAATAAGGAACTTCAAAAAGTGTAGACCCACCTTCCACTGCACTGCTTACAAACATTGGAGCCTGCACTTCATAATACCCTTCATTTTTAAAAAATTCATGAAGCGAATAAAATATGGTAGAGCGGATCTTTAGAGTTGCAGTCATCTCCCTGCTTCTGAGCCATAAATGTCTGTTATCTGAGAGAAATTCATCGCTCTTATCTTTAGTGATAGGAAATGGTTCAGCGCTGTTAACTACTTTGAAACTGTCGCAATCCAGCTCATAACCTGTTACTGCCCTTTGATCTTTTCTGAGTGTTCCTGAAACTATAACAGAAGACTCAATGCCTGCCTTCTTAGCGTTTTCAAAGTCGGTACTTGAAACGTTATCTTTGGAAACTACGCATTGTATTATATTGCTGGAATCACGTATTATAATAAACAATATTTTGCCACTTTCTCTGGTTCTGTATATCCAGCCCTTAAATTCTATTTTTTCACCTATATATAAATCATTTAAACAACTATTTATATCCATAGTTTACACCAAAATGTAGAAGAATATTTATACTTTCTTAATTATATCACTATAATAATGGGTATTTCTATAAGTGGTGAAATTTTCCTAGCTTTGCCTTACGATAAAAACAGGAAGTATGAGTCATTAATTAGTGCACTTTATTCAGACGTATATAGATTGTATCTTATCACCACTGAAAATGCTGAAAATTATGAATCTTTCCCTTCAGAACTGGCATTTTTATCATTAAAGCCAAGAAGCTTGATCTTACCTGCGGATATGTCTTTGAAAACGTATCAAAAAAAAGAAATCGGTGAACCATCCGATTTCGAGAAAAACATTGATGAAATAATTCCTAAGATCAATGTTTACTCAGCAGATTTAAATCAGTCTTTAAAAGCTTTGAATGATGCGTTTTTAAAATTTTGGAACATGAATGCAATATATCTAGACAAAAGACCGGTCCTATGGTGTGATAATTGCCATACCACACTTACTAAAGCAGAAACTACTGTTCAGGATCGCATAAAAAAGAAAATATACATAAAACTAAAGATCGATAAAGATGTTTATTTTATCTGCAGAGATATTGATGATATCATAAGAAACCTTAGAGGAATAAACGTGAATCCTCACGAAACGTTTACCATCATGGCTTTTGGTACCGAGAAATGGATAGTGCCTGAACGCATTGAAGATGATGTAAAAAACAAGATTGGCATATTTGCAGTAAATGTTTCCAAGAGCTCTGGCAGGATCGTGCTCTCCTATTTTAAAGAGGTCCCTGCATTGAGCCTTGAGAAGATTGCTTCCGGCCCTTTAGCCCCTGCAAAAAATAATGCACATTTTGAATTGATGAAGAACATTGACTATCACAATTACAAGCCTGAATTTGAAGTTATATATACAGAACAGGTCAAGCTGAAAACAAGGCATTGCATATATTGCAACGAGCCAGTGTCTATGCAGGAATTAGATGCAATATATATCAAGCCAACCATGATCAATTTCGCTACCATACCTACAAACATCCTCAAAAATTTCAATTTTTCGAATCTATTAATATCCAGCAATTTAAAAACAGTTCCGAAGATGCCTTTGCTAATGTGCCATAATTGTGGTAAGGTTGAGATTGGAGAAATTGAAAAAAAATGCAGCTGTGGAGGTGTACTTACTCTAAATTTCGGGTATGAACCTCACTTTTTAACTTTGGGTGTATATTACCTCTTAAGCAGCACAAAGAATGTCGGTCTTTTATATAAATCAGATATTGAAGAAAGGGCATCTTTATTTATGGCCTTTTCGCATTTGAGAACACAATATTTTTCAAAAGTAAAAATAGTTCCAGATACCAATCAAAAAATTGAAGATTACCTGGCCCAATATGATCCATCAACATTCAGGCTGGGAGTATTGTTAAATGAAAAACTAGCGCTTAACGATTCCATTTTTAAGAGGGCACGTAAATTTATAAAGCGCATAAAAAATATAGTAAATTACTCGAAGATATATGGCGTTAGAGAAAGCTATGACACAGATCGATGGATCTTATCCAAGCTTGAGAAGACAAAGCAAGAATATGTAAAAAACATGGACCTGCTAAATTATAAAAGAGCCTTTGAAGCATTAGAGAAATTTGTAAAGTATTATTTTTCAAAAATATATATAAAGCTCATCAGATTCCAGCCCTTGCCAAAAGATTTAATATATGGCATCTTTGTTCTCTCATATCCATTTATCCCCTCAATTGTAGACTCGCTAAAACTGAGTTATGGCTTTGAAAAATTGAATTTGAACATGGGTGAGTTTGAAATAGATGAAGAGTTAGAGACTCAAATGCAAAACTTTTTGGATATTATTAACAACGTTATGAGTATAAGAAAAAAGTACAATATATCCTTAAAAAAACCTTTAAAAAGATTAGTGTTGATAGGTAAGGATGAGGATTTTATATTTATAAATACGAACATTTCAAAGCTGTCAATTATGATAAATGTCAATAGGATAAACACTTACCCACAATGGCGGGAAATAGCTCTGAAAGTCGAGGCAAACAGAGAGGCTATAGGGCAAACATATAGACAATGGCAAAGCAAGATCTCAGATTTGTTAAGTTCTAGAGATCCTTTGAAAGTTAAAGAGGAAATAGATAGGGGCAGTTACGAGCTTGGAATAGAGGGGCAAACAATCAGCATTACGAAAAATATGGTGAATTTTGTTCAGAGAGTGCCAGATGGCTACGTAGAGTTTGACACGCCATATGGAAAAGGCTATTTATATACTCTGCAAGATGAACAGACCAAGAAGATGCATGTTCTCAATAAAATAATAAGAAGCATAAAAATTATGAGAAAAGATATAAACATGGATTATGATGACTATGTAGATATTTCAATAAGTGACATTTTAGATGTGAAAGATATCATTAACACGAACAAGGAATATTTTTCAAGTAAATTGCTGTATAAAAAACTGGATTTTGACAGGGAGGTATCGGGGTCATATATAGTTTCATGGAAGATCTTAGAATATAACATAGACATTGGAATAACACCACTGTTCAGATCAAATGTGTTAAAAGCTTTTGAGCAATTGCCTGGAATAAATCAAGATCTAGCACAAAAATTATTTGACTCGGATATAACCAGTATTTATGAGTTGATGCGCCAAACTATAGAATCTCTAATGCAAAAAGTGCAGATCGATGAAAACGTAGCAAAAAGCATCATTGAATATCTAAAAAATAAGGAAAAATTCGAAGTAATTATAAAAAGCAACAAATATCTATGCTCACTATGTGGCACTGAACTTGAATTAAATGAAGAATATTGTCCCAGATGCTTGGCACCTCAAAACTGGCAGAAAATAAGATTATCATAATTTGCAACTATGGGCTTAATGCGGGTAAATAAAGAGATAATGATACACACTGTAAAATCGTAGAGATTATGCATTTTCAATAACAGATTAAAAGAGATTCACTATGTTAGTTCAGGCTAAAAAATGATTATACTGTCAATTTCCACTAAATTAATATTATAAAAATATGTATTATACATAAAAATTGATTAAAAAATATTATTCATCCAACTTAATATTACCGGCATAGAAAAGATTTAAATATTGCAAATGTTATTTAGGAATGATGCCTGTGATGAGTTCTATTTTTGAAAAAGGGATTATACAAAATATATTAATTCCAACAAATAAAAACCCGATCACTATGGGTGCCATAGATTATATAGTCTCTATGTTCCCAGATGCAAATTTTTTTATTTTAGGTGTTGTTGACATTACGGGAGAATCCACTCTTCTTTACACCTCATATTCTAGTGACCATTTAGATGTTCTAGAAAAACTAGAGCAGGATGCCATCAACGAGATAAAAGCTCAATTAGAGAAAAAACATGCTAAAATAGAAGAAAGCAAGATTCTTTATGGGCATCCAGCAAATGCAATTTTGAAATACTCTAAAAAGAAGAATATCAATTTAATTGTTCTTGCAACAACCTCTAAAGTTGGCTCAGAGATGATAAATCTGGGGTCTACAGCAAGAGGCGTAATTGTCAGAACTAGAATACCTGTGTTGCTGATCCCGCCAAATGCTGGGCTAAGACCTGTAAAAACGGTTTTAAATCCTTCTACTTTCAGCAAGTACTCATTCAGAGCCAGCTTATTAGCTTTGAGCTTCGCAAAACATTTCAATGCCTCAGTTAAAGTGTTAGAAGTAGGTGGCCAATATAATGAAGGCATGTTAACGCCAATAAAAGAATATGCAAAGAATCAGGAAATTAATATTGAGTTTTTGCCATCATCCTCCAAAAATAGTGTAGTTAAAGAGATATTAGAGCTGGCTAAACAATGTGATATAATGATCGCTTCCAGGGGAAGACGTGGAATATCCTATAAATTCAGGTACCTGCACAAAGATTTCTCTCTAGGAAACGTGGAAAGGAGTGTAATATCTCTCTCTGAGATCCCTGTAATACTGGTCAATGAATGATTTTTAGATCCTTTACTGCATCTTTTTTAAAGCTGTTTGGTCCGGTCTTACTATTGCCTTATTTTTTCGGGCTAAAAGTTCTAAAGTGCCAATAAAGCCTCTCAATACAGGATAAAGAGGATACAATGCGCCAGTATCTCTTAAATATTCTCTCAATATTTTTTTAGATTGTCTCAGGCCATGTGACATGCATACTTTTAAAAGCTCGATCTGTATGTCTGATAGCTCGTTTGCCTTAAACCAGTCTTTCTCTTTTAGTTTGCCCATTGGCACGAAAAACATGGGCATGATCAATCCCTTAAAGTCCCAAAGATCCTCAACAAGTTCTATGGTCTTTCTCACATCATCCTCTGTTTCCTCAGGCAGTCCCGTGATCAAGGTCATAGCTGGTATGATGTGCGCATCAGTCATCAATCCTGCGGCTTCTTTCACTATTTCCGGCCACTTTTGAGTATCGAACGGGCTTGCTTTGGCGGGCATGATTATATTGGCAAGTCTTGGAGATCCAGTTTCCACACCTATCTCTACACCGATCCAATCCTGGTCCTGCAAAAATATCTCGCTGATTCTGCTGATCGCCTTTGAATCCTGCTCAGCCTTGAGCAATCCCGCTACGCTGGCATGGCTCCATGCAAGCGTTTTAAAATGCTTTTTTGCAAGCTTGTGCAGTTCTACCAACTTATCTCCGTTTGGTATCACTCCATTACCACCATAAAGCATCAAATCATCAGAATGCAATATTACTCCCTTTAAACCTTCCTTTTTATTTACCAGCATCTCCCTTTCAATCTTGTCAAAAGGATAGTATCTGAGCCTCCTTAAAGTAACAGAGCAAAACTTGCATCCGCGCGGGCAACCGCGCATTACTTCCACCAATCCATTCACGCTTGCATGCTTTATCTCTGAAATCTCATTTATGTCAGGTACATCTTGAAGTGGCATCACTACTTTTTTGGGCAATGGCTCCTTATTGTACACTTTTTTTACAAGATCAACAACGATTTTTTCACCTTCGCCATCTACTATAGTGTCTATGCCCCATTTCTCTCTCATGTCTTCTCTATACTCCCACTGCCATACTGCAGGGCCTCCGGCTATGATCTTTATTCCCCTTTTTTTTGCCTCTCTTATAGGCTCAGAGTCCATCATCCTTGCAAATGACCTGGCATTTAAAGGTTCGGTCTTGAATATTGAAGCGAAAGTGCTGGATGGTGGACCAAATCCAAAATAGTCATGATGCGACAGCATCAAGATCTTGGCGTCTTTTAAATATGTGTCCAGATAATCAGGATCTATTACTGCCACGTCATATCCAGCGTCCAGTAGCGCGGCCTCTATTTTCCTGATACCATAAGGTGCTTGAACAGGCCTTCCATTCACTGTCTTCATTTTCGGGGCAAATATTTTAAGCCACAACGATTCAGGTAAGACAATGGGTACGCCAGTGGCTCCGAATCCCAAAAACTCTTTCCCGTGATGGTTGCTCATCATAGTCCTATCTACAGTTATAACAATATCAACCATTTTTTCACCTATATCCATTTAGATATTTTTCAAATTTATCCAGTTCATTTACTAATTTTTGTTTTTTATGCTGTATAGTATCTTGTATGGATTCTAATGATTTTTTCAGCTTGATTGTTTTGACTTTTAAACGTTTATTAAGATAAACATCTAGGTTTATAAGAAAATCATTGTTTAGAGAATACACGTATTTTTTTCCAATTTTTTTCCTGTTTACAACCCTCTGTTTACAAAGCCTGTACAATATTAAGGATATGGTAGATCTGCTGTACCGCGTCTTCTTTTGCAGAATTTCTACAGTCATCGGACCTGGTGTCAAACTCAAATATTCAATCAAAACAGTCTCATTTTTTCTTATTCCATAATTATTCATCAAATCTTGTAGGTATCGTGATATTTTACTATTCATTTCAGTTCAACTTCTAAATTTTATTGGAAGATTGTATAATCATTTCACATTTAAACTTTTTGTAGCTAACTTTTCTAAATAAAATAATAATTATTATAATTTTTAAACCATGTGTTAATTTCAAAAATATCTAAAATTTAATATATTTTTGAATCATGACCATTTAACATGGAAAATAGTATTGAGATCGAGATAAAAGCCAAGGTTGAAAGCATAAAAGAGATAGAAAATCGATTAACAGAATTAAAAGCATTATTCAAGGAAAAAACAGTGGAGGAGGATCATTATTACCAGCATCCTTGCAGGGACTTTCAGAGAACAGATGAGGCCCTGAGAATCAGGATTTCTGGAAACCGGTATTTTGTCACATATAAGGGGCCAAAGATAGACAAAGATACAAAAGCCAGGGCCGAACTTGAAATCAAGATTGATAATCCTGAACCCTATAAAAGATTATTCGAGCAACTAGGCTTTAAAGAAGCGGGGATGGTATTGAAAACTAGGAAGACTTATACTTTTCGAGACTGCAGCATAATGTTAGATTCTGTTAATGAGCTTGGAGAGTTTGTGGAGATAGAGTGTTTTGGGAACTTTGAAGAATGCAAAAAATCAATTTTTGATACAGCGGCACTGCTGAAAATAAACAGTTTTGAAAGAAGATCATATTTTGAATTGATAAATAATAAAAAATAAAAAATTATTTTTTGACTGGTTCAAGCTCGAATTTTTTGATTGTGTAATTTCGCGGGGTTGAAAAGGGCCTGAAGTATTTTCCGTTTCCTTTGTAGAATTTTGAGAAAAACTCTACATAAATAAGCCTTGCTCCTTGTATTCCAGGTTCAAACACCGCAATTACAAGATTGAAAATCTGCCCGAAAATCAAGATTACCAATCCTACTATTATAAAGAGAAGGGATTTGTGAATTGCATGCGTAAATATAAGATCTATCACATATGCTAGTATCACAGAAGATAGCAAAATGCCGACAATTCTCGTGTATGACAGGATATGACTTATTATTGACGGAATTTCCATCATTCCCTGCCCACCTTCCATAATAAGCACTGCCAAGATGCCTGCAATCAATAATACTAGCCCGATTAGCGAAGTGAAGCTGACCATCGGAGATAGGGATACCCTGTGTATCATGTTCAGACCTATTATGGCAATGCCCCATCCAAGCATCAGCCACCCGATCTTTGCGATCGCGCCTTTACGATGCTTGATATATAGCTCGTTGATAAACCCGAGAATCAGCCCCAAAGATACCATTGCCAATCCTATATACCCGGATATTAAGAGCAGTTTCGGCAAATTTGATATCAACTTAAAAACCGTGAAAGGTAGTACTGCAAACCCGAAAAATTCATTGAATAACAACCCGAATATTATAGCAATGATCGAAGACGGAATCAGCGCCTTTGCAAGGATCTTGAGACTGTACTTGCCCATGATCATAAGCACAAACCTGCTTATAAATTTAGGGATCTTGCTGTTTTTAACAGGATGGTTTAGCCTGTGCACAAGCCATAATGAGATGCCTAGTATCACGGCACCGTATCCCCAGTCTCCGACCATCAATCCAAAAAATACTGGAAACACCAGCGCAAATATCAAAGTCGGATCAAACTCCCATTCCTGCGGCAACGAATAAAACTTTATAAAGAACTCAAACAACCTGAATCTTTTCGGATTTGATAGCATTGTAGGAGGTGTGTCTTGAGCCTCTACTTTATTTATAATAACCATGCTTTCAGACACTTTCTCCACTAGCTCTTTGACAATGTTAAAATATCTGTCTGGAATCCAGCCTTCAAGAGCAAATATATCCTGTGTAGCAGATAGTTTTTCAGAAACCTCTAATTTTTTTACCTCTATTTCAAGTTGCTCTCTTATCTGGACTACAGCCGCATAATATTGATCTGAGAGATCATTAAGCTTTTTCCTGATCTCATCGACCTCTTTCTGATATTCAGCCTGCTTCTCTAACAAGATGTTTCTATACTCTTTCGGCTTGCCACTCATCACTGGGATGCTGATTAATTTTAAGTCGTAATTATTTGCGATTTTAGCGAGCTCGCTTTCGTTATTTAATGGAACTGTTACTATGTAATACTCGTTTCTTGCATCTATAACCGTGGATTCCGGGACCTCTTTTTGTATTATGCCCTTGATGTCTCCTTTGTTCAATTTCTCGATCAAAAATGAAACGAGATAGCTGTTATTAAAAATAGATAGGTCATAGTCTATATTTTGAAGCAGCTCTACCGCAGATAACCTGTTTTTTATATCTTTGATCTCTGTTAAAGCCTTTTCCTCATCGTTCTTTAATTTTTTAAGCTCATTCTCTATGTTCACTCTGGACGCAGAAGACAACAAATCCGATACAGATTCAAAGAATTTTGGCTCTGCTACAGGTCTATGTGGCAATAAAGTCTCAAATCCTTTGAATTTCTGCAGGTAATCATTTAATATTTTGTAACTTTCCCCCATCTTCCCGGGCTCTAACATCGCATTTATGTCTACTGCAACCTGTTCCAGCTGTACAATTCCCACATCGTGTATGGCGGATATGATCTCTTCTTTCTTGCTGTTGGAACCTATGATCCTGAACCGATCCATCTTTTCAGGCTTTAAAACCATTTTAACCAACTTCTAAATACTCGTTTAATAGCTTAAATACAAGATTCTTCAGGTCATTGTCAGAAATGGATATCGATTTAGATTCTGCCTTCTTCTTTGCTTCATTTATTATTGCTTCTACCCTCTTGGATATTTCTGCCCTAACCTTATTTATATGTTCTGTATAGTCATCCATCTCTCTTTTTTCAATGCCCTTAACCTCAAGCTCTACCTCTTTTTTAAGCTCGATAAATTTCTGCTCCTGTTCAATCTTAAATTCACGGATCTCTTTTTCAATCGCAAGCTCTTTTTCTTTAATAGTTTTTAAAGCTTCTAAGTCATCCATAATCTCATAACACCCCCAATAAAATTATTAGCAGTATTATCAGCGTCGCCGTAAAATTAAAAATCATCGTGATAATCCTGATCTTTCTGAATTTCTTCATACTCTCATTTGATATCGGAATACTGGAATATCTTTTATAATTCCACTTGTCTTTGAAATTGTAAATATTAATCACCTGCCTCAACGCTCTGCTTCTCTACCATCTTCTTTTTAATGGTCTTTAATGTGATAAAAGTGTCTCTCTCAATCTCATCAAGCCTCATTCTTATATACTTTGCAGTGTCTACCAGACTCGGAATCAAGACATTTTCAATTGCGTTGGCCCTGCGCTTAGTTTTGTCTATTTCATATAACAACTTACGCATTGAATTCTCTTTCTCAGCTATATCCAATAGCTGATTGTACACTTTCTCAAATTTCTTTATTGCGTCGTTAATGGATACTGGCACGGATGTTGCCCTGTATATATTGGACAATACCGTTTTCTGGTCGCTGATCTTCAGCTCAGGAATTCGCACGCCCATCACATTTTTAGAAGTCACTGCAACCTTGGATTCTGAAGTCATATATGCAATGAGTTCTATGGCCATAGCGCCATGAATGATCTCTGCCATCTTCAGCCTTTCCATCGCTTCCAGAATATCATTCCGGAGATTCTCACGCATGCCTTTTACGGTCCTGCTTATTGCGAAAAACTCCATCACCAATGACGATCTTTTCATTTTTAACAGGTCCAAGCCTCGCTTTGCAAATTTGATTCTTCGGGTTGTCTTAATGAGTTCGATTCTTGTTGGCCTTATATCCAAATTTACCATTATTCCTTGCTCCATTTTCCATATTTTTTAATATGGTCTCTCTTAACTCTTTTCATCTCTTCTTCTGGCAACATTGAAAGCAGTTCCCAGCCCAGAGATAATGTGTTCTCAATAGTGCGGTCTTCATATAATCCCTGGTTTATGTACCTTTTCTCAAACTCATCCGCAAACTTCAGGTACAGTTTGTCTTGCTCTCCCAATGCAGCTTCCCCTACTATGGCACTTAACGATCTCAGGTCCTTACCATTAGCATATGCAGAGTATAACTGATCTGCCACGCCTCTGTGGTCTTCCCTGGTTCTGCCGCTGCCTATACCCTGATTCATAAGCCTTGACAAGGACGGTAAGACGTCTATTGGAGGATATATTCCCTTTCTCTGTAAATCCCTAGAGAGCACCGTCTGCCCTTCAGTTATATATCCTGTTAGATCGGGAATAGGATGCGTTATATCATCATTGGGCATTGTCAAAATCGGGATCTGCGTAATAGATCCTTTCTTTCCGATGATCTTGCCTGCGCGTTCGTAAATGGTGCTCAGATCCGTGTACATATATCCTGGATACCCTCTTCTGCCAGGTACCTCTTCTCTCGCAGATGATATCTCTCGCAACGCTTCACAATAGTTTGTCATATCTGTTAATATTACTAAAATGTGCAGATCCTTTTCATATGCAAGATACTCTGCCGTAGTTAATGCCATTCTTGGCAATATGATTCGCTCCATTGATGGATCAGATGACAAATTTAAAAACATAACCGATTTTGAAATAGCTCCTGTATTCTTAAACTCATTGACAAAATAGTTTGCTTCTTCGCTGGTAATACCCATGGCACCAAATATAACTGCAAAATTCTCTTCCTTACCAAGCACCTTTGCTTGCCTGGCTATCTGTGCAGCTATCATGTTGTGGGGTAACCCGCTTCCAGAAAAGATTGGCAGTTTCTGGCCCCTGACAAGAGTGTTCATGCCGTCTATTGAAGATATTCCGGTTTCTATAAATTCAGATGGCTCTTCCCTGGCGTATGGGTTGATTGCGTTTCCAACCACCTCAAACCGCTCTTTTGTCAAAATCGCTGGACCATGATCAATAGGCTGGGCCAGTCCATTAAATATTCTCCCTAACATCTCATCAGATACTGAAACATTTGCCGTATGCCCCAAGAATTTAACCTTTGTGCTGCCCGGGTTCATGCCTGATGTAGGTCCGAACACCTGCACAATTGCCAGCCCAGAACTGGTATCAAGCACCTGCCCTGTTCTCGTCTCTCCGCTTTCCAGTGTGATTTCTACTAGCTCGTTATATGCAGCATTTGCTACTTTCTCGACAAATAACAGCGGGCCGCTGATCTGCGAAATAGATTTATAACTTACATCTACCATATTTTAAACCCCCATCAAAGTCTCAAATGAAGATTTTATCTCCTGAGACAACGATTTTTGATATGCATCGATATCAGATTCCTTTACCTCTTTCATTCTCGAAATCTTCTCTTTTACCGGCACTGCCTGAATCTTAGATATTTCTACACCTTTCTCCACTGCACTGTTCTGGTATTTGCCCATCTCTAATATGGAGCTTAACATCAGATACTGTTTCTTTAAAGAACAGTATGTGTCAACATCGTCAAAAGCGCTTTGCTGTAGAAAATCCTCTCTTAGCATCTTTGCAATATTCAATATTACCTTTTCTTTATCGGGAAGAGCATCGTATCCGACAAGCTGAACTATCTCTTGCAACTCTGCCTCTTTCTGTAAAATGTTCATTGCTTCCGAATAAAGATCGTTCCAGTTTGAGGCAATGTTGCTGTTATACCATTTTGATAATACATCGTGATACAGAGAGTAACTGTTTAGCCAGTTTATGGATGGAAAATGCCTTCTTGAGGCTAATGATGCATCTAAAGCCCAGAACACTCTCGTTACACGAAGCGTGTTCTGAGATACTGGTTCTGAAATATCTCCTCCTGGCGGAGATACCGCGCCTACTATTGTTATAGATCCAAATCTGTGATCCGGAGCGATTACTTCCGCATTACCGGATCTCTCATAAAATTCAGATACCTTCCTACCAAGATAAGCCGGATAACCCTCTTCTCCTGGCATCTCTTCAAGCCTGCCTGATATCTCACGTAATGCTTCTGCCCATCTGGATGTACTGTCCGCCATTATAGCAACATCGTAACCCATATCCCTGTAATATTCTGCAATAGTTATTCCCGTGTAAATACTGGCTTCCCTTGCAGCAACTGGCATATTAGAAGTATTTGCGATCAGCACTGTTCTTTCCATTAAAGGTTTTCCACTTTTAGGGTCTTTCAGCTCAGGAAAAGTTGTCAATATTTCAGTCATCTCATTGCCACGCTCTCCACAGCCTACATACACAACTATGTTGCTGTCCGCCCACTTAGAAAGCTGGTGCTGTACTACTGTCTTTCCAGATCCAAAAGGACCTGGCACTGCTACAGTACCTCCTTTTGCCACCGGGAAAAAAGTGTCTATCACACGCTGTCCAGTGACTAATGGTATTGATGGTGGAAGTTTTTGAGAAACCCTTCTTGCT
This sequence comes from Thermoplasmata archaeon, assembly GCA_049965455.1. Taxonomy (GTDB): domain Archaea; phylum Thermoplasmatota; class Thermoplasmata; order Thermoplasmatales; family ARK-15; genus JAVRLB01. Next base: position 13,951 of record JBMFWH010000014.1, read on the forward strand.
ATCCTCACCGGCCAATCCTGTTTGAGTTTTAAATTGACGGGCCCGGAACTGGTCTGCAATATTCCAATAGTATCTGAAACTTTGTATTTGCCACCGTTGATTTCATCTATAGTTCCATTCATCCCGAATGGAACCATTATCCTATGCGTAATCAAGCTAGTTTCTTGGACCGTTCCTATAATCTGCCCTTCTACAACTTTATCTCCTTTTTTTACAATTGGCACAAATTCCCATAACGTTTCCTCGTTTAAGGGATTCGCAGTTAATCCCCTCATTATAAAGTTTCCACTTTCTTTCCTTATAACATCCAGAGGTCTCTGTATTCCATCATAAATAGAGGTTAACAGCCCAGGACCTAGCTGTACTGATAACGGTTTGCCCGTATTTTCAGCTAGCTCTCCGGGCCTTATGCCGCTGGTATCTTCATACACCTGTATCGTCACTTTATCTCCAGAAATTCGTATAACCTCGCCAATTAATCCTAACGATCCAACTCTAACTACATCATACATTTTCGCTTTTTCCAGGTCATCAGCTATTACCACCGGTCCGGAAACTCTTACAATTTTACCCATAAAAATTCACCTTCCTATATCTACACCTAATATCCTCTTTGCAAGACTGCTTACAGATTCTTCTTCACCAGTTTTTAATAATGGAATAAAGACTACAAGAGGCTTAGTAGAGAGCTCTATGGACTCTATTAACCTCTTATCCATGTACTGCTTTAAACTTTCTGATAGCATAATCAATGAATATTCATTTGACTTATAAAGTTCTAAAAACTTATTTACCCCTTCCGCACCAGATTCATATACGTAAGAATGCTCTAATCCTATTAACCGAAATCCTAATGCCAGAGCTCTCTCGCCTATTACCGCAATCTTTCCATCTTCCTGGATTTTAGACATTCTTATTCACCCTTTTATTATAAGATCTGCTATTTTCTCTTTTTCTAACATATAATTTTTTCCTACTACTATAGCTCTTAAATTCTGCCTTTCAATCTCTGACCTTAATATAAATGCAAAAATAGAGCCTATAGACAATGATTGAGAAGATAATATCTCCAGGTATCTTTTATATATTCCAGCTTTTAATTCTATTTCAAAGCCGCTTAACTGGCCTGTCTGCTGATAAGTCTTTAATGCTCTGTCAAACATGAACTTTGATTCTAATTTATTACATATCTCTTCAACGTTCTCGCTCTTATATAGTTCTTCCATGTATGAACTCAATAAATTACCGTATGGAATAACGTTGCTGGCAATGTCAGCATACTTTACTCCGAGATCTTTAGCCTTGAGTATCATCATTAAGTTCTTGCTGTCTATATCCTCCCTGAAATATCTGATTAAAGGCCCTTCATCGCCTCGATAATATTTTAAGCTCTCCATCAATTTAGTGTAGAAATATGTGTCTAGGGAAGATAACATATTAGAAATGTCTCCGGTCTTTCTGTATGTATCAATATACTGGATTAAAAGAGAGCCATACCCAAATTTAGATAAGTAGTTAGCAATATCTTCAATCGAATCCTGAGACATAACTATCTTATAATCTTCATAAGAAATAGTTCCCCCAAATATTCCCATTGGAATATCCCTGAAACTGACTAAAAAAGACTCATTCTCTTTTAAATTATAGCCAAGCAACTTTGAAGATAAAATTGATTTAATATTCTCGATATCCCATTTCGAAAAATAAACCTTCAGTAAGTCTTTAGACAGGGGTGGCATTGCAAACATAGCTATCTTATTTTTTTTTATGAGATGCCTGTTAAGAACCAGCTCTAACAGATCTGGATTCTTGTACAAGGAGATGAGCGCTGTAATATCTTCCTGATATGTGGTCGAAGAAAGTGCATGCATAATATCATCCAGGCTGTTGAGCTCTATGAGATGGTTAATAATATCCGATGATAAAAACTCAGTCTGATAAACTTTTACACGTCCATATGCGCCCGAGTATGTAGAATCCATCTAATGTTCACCCACAATATTAGACAATTCCATGGCTAGCCGCTCTCTCAGATTACGGATAATTGAAGAAATTGTAAGATCTACTTCTTTATCCTCTGATTCTGCAATGATCCCGCCATACTTGTCAATGTTATCCTTTACAATAGTTACTGTATTGTCAGTAATCCGGTTTGCGTCAGCTGAATTTACCTTAACAGTGAAATTAGGACCTAAAAGCTTCTTAGAAACCTGTATCATCTTGTTCAAAATTTCTCTGTATTCTTCAGTATTTCTGAGATTCTCCAGTATACTGACTCCTTTATTAACATTGACATTTATAAGCTCTGCAACTTTATCTCTTACAATCTTCTTTGCTTCAAATTCGGCAGCGTCTAGTTCCCTCTTTTCTATTAAAAGAGCTTCTTCAGTCTTTTTCTTGGCATAGAGGTCTTTTAATTCATTTATTTTTTTCTCCTTCTGAACCTTCACATCGTTAATCTTCTTAGTGTACTCATCCATAATTTTATTGATCTCTACTGTTTTGCGATTTTCAATTTCCTGTATTATATTTTCAAGAGACATACTTATCCCGCTTATAGGATATGCATCAACAAAATTATACCGAGCACAAACCCGATTATCCAGAGAGTTTCAGGAATAACAAAGAAAAACAGCACTTGTCCAAATTTTTCTGGCTTCTCAGCAATTATACCCATACCTGCTGCACCAATACCTTGTTGAGCAAGACCTGTACCTATCAGTCCACCAGCAATGGCTATGCTAGCCGATATCGCCAGTAAAGCAGATGTATAATCTACAACCATATAAAATTCACCAATAAGTTAAATGTTTACCAATATTTAAATATTATCTTATTTCTGCATATCATTTAAAAGGTAGTTTTTATTTTTTAGATAAAAAATAAACAAATATATACAAAAAATAAAAATATAAGTTATAAAAAGATGTTAATCATCAATTAATTTTTAAAAATAGTAATATTAAACGATTTTATATATAAAAATATCATATGTGTAAATTAAAAAATTTCAAAGATGAAACGGAATCTATCCTTTAATTTAATCAAAAAGGAATAACTGAGACAAAGGTTATGAAAAAATAACGTGGATGCAATCATAACATGTTTTCATACTGATATAGAGATAAGGACATCAATGCTGAGAAAGAACTATAATTAAATATTCCCGAAAACCTTATTATGAAAAGTATTAATTGAAATATACTCATTGTCTTTGGTCGCAAATGCCAGAAATAGATTATGAAAAAGATTTCTTTTATTTATTACAAAACGAGCGTGAGGGGATTTGGACCCCTGATCTACGGCTTAGGAGGCCGTTGCCCTATCCATGCTAGGCCACACGCCCTTTTATTCTAAGAAGTTGAATTACATCATAATATTTAAAATATTATTTAAAAAACCGTTTTTAGGTGATTTAACATATAGCGATAGTCTTCATGGCTTTATGACGTTTGCTTGTTATTGTGTAAGATAATGTTTTTATTATGTATAGTGGTATCCTTTTAATGGCTCTGTATTTCCATATTCTTGGTTTTTTATGCTGAATAAAGTACATATATATTAACCTCCTCTGTTCATAATTCCATATTTCATATAGATTGATTGATACCGTGCTGTAAGCAAAGTAGTTCCCCAGCTAAAAATAAAATAGATAATGATCGAAGGAAAACATATCCAAGTTGCATTGAAGCGCTTGAATTCCAGTTAAACACGCAATATGACAAAAGCAAAGAGATGTGTATAATATCTATTGAAACGGGATAAATAGTGATTATTTACCTTTGTAAAAACGCGGAAGTAGAGGGAACTAATAGTAGGACAGAGAGAGATTTGAAACCAACAGTAATATATGGAAAATTATCAGGTATCTCAAGAAAAATAGTAGCAAATAAATATAGCAAATATTTTTCATCTTTACACGAGGAATTTAAGGGTGCAAAGATATGATGAAAGTATGTCGGCCATTACTGCGAAATTCCTGAAAAATACGTTGCGTCATATATATATAAGACGGATAGTTCACATAATCGTGACCATTACGCTGAGACAGTAATATATGATTGAATTAGCATTGCTTTTGTTCAATTTTTATGTTTTATACGCAATATTTAAATGCTTTTATTGATCTGTTATGTACAATCCGAATAAGGTTAAAAATATGAAAATAGTAACACAGATATAAATGATCTTAACTTTTGCCAACAACATCATAATAAAATTTATATATGATCGTGAATAATGTCTTACTGTGGCTTTTGCAGTATCTGGGAATATAATAATCAGAAAGTTCAATATGGACTCACTTTCTAATATAATAAAAATAGCGGATATTACCTTGGATGAAAAGTATTCCATAGATCTTTTTCTTGATATTTACAGTGAATGGCCGGAGGGATTTTTAGTAGCAGAGATGAATAATAATATAGTTGGTTTTTTGGCCGGAGCTAGATTATCTGCAAGAGAAAGCAGGATTCTGATGCTAGCAGTAAATCCAAATTATCAGGGATTAGGAATTGGATCTAAATTGGTTAATAACTTTGAAGCGATCTCTCTAGCTAATGGCCTCAGAACAATAAGATTAGAAGTACGAGTTTCAAATTATAAGGCCATTCAATTTTATCAAAAAAGAAAGTATGTAATTGCGAATATTATTCCGCATTACTATACTAACAACGAAAATGCATTTTTGATGTGGAAAATCCTTATTTTTTAAAATAACGGTATTTTTCCATACATTAATTCCATTGTTAGATCACTGATATTTGCGAGATAGGTATCCGCAATACTTTCAAACTCTTTCTTGTATTTGTTAATGTTTACATTTGCACTAGGTACAACCTGTATGCTTGCAACCTGTGGCTCATCAATAGGTTTTCCGATCTGCGATACGATCCTTACATTTACTTCTTTTATATCGCCACCGGCAGTCTCGTAGATTTTGTCTGCAATTTTGAATGAGAGTATATTGTAAAGCTTGCCTACATGTGTCACTGGGTTCTTACCTGCTGAAGCCTCCATGCTCATAGGGCGGTAAGGAGTTATTAAACCATTTACTCTATTTCCTCTGCCCACTGAACCATCATCTCCATTTTCCATAGAGAGACCGGTCACGGTTATATAGTAGCTAGAGAATTTTTCCAAATCTGCAGTATTGACGAATATGTTTACTTTCTTGTCTGTGAACTTTTTAGAAAAATCTAACAGTTTTTCTTTCAGCTCCAGTTTTGAATTATTGTACTCTTTTGGGGAAGCTACTCTCTTTCCCACATATGCTGCAGCGACAGTAAGATTTATTACGTCCTTGTTTCTTACGCCCATAACTTTTATATCGTATCCTATTTCTGGCATCCTCTCTTTTAAGCTGCCATTTATATATTTTTCAGTCTCTAACGTAAGCTTATCAGTCTCTGAGAACGGTGCATAACCAACCCCGAATGAGGTATCATTTGAAAGATTCTGTTGAGAATACAGAGAAGTTAGATCAACAGATCCCTGCCCGATTTTGCAATCTATTATAACATCTTCGTCAGTGTCGAGATCTTTAAAATTATTTCTTAGGTATTCTCTTGCAGCTTTTAGCGCTATAGTACGATACGGGATCCTATCATTATTTACCTTAGTAGTAGCACGCCCTACCAATAATATATAAATAGGTTCAAGCATACTTCCTCCTCCAAATTCTGGCTTGCTCTGCCCACCCACAACCTGCGTTTCATCAGTATTGTGGTGCAAAACCTTTCCATAATGCTTATAATAATAATTACTTAATGCTCTACTAACAGATTCAGATAGTGCATCAGCCACGCTATCCGGATGCCCTATTCCTTTGCGTTCTACCAACTCTACATCTCGTTCGATAACTGCTTTTTGATCATTTTCTTCTACAACTATATTTCTAGGCATTTTTATTTTCCTCCTAGTGATTAAAAAAGATATATATTTTTTCAAGTTTTAAATTTTTCGGTGCAATCAAATCTAAAATCTAAGGCCATAGATGTCCAGCAACTTGGTAAATTTCTTGGTCTCGCTGATAAAAGTAAGGCCTTCCTTGGTTATTTTGTAGCTATTGGTCCCATCTATTTCTTCGATCAGCTTTTTTTCTTTCAATACTCCTATGTAAGTAATCAATCTTGTATATGGCACGTTCACCTTTTTTAAAATATCCCCTGTCGTTTCATTTTCTCCTTCCAGACATGTCAATATTTCGAGCATTATTCCTATTTCAGTCCTGTTTTTTCTCATTTGCTCCCCTTAAAAGTACAATGTAAAGTGGTACAAAAAACATTATTACGCCGGCACTTAAAAACAGCATTGATAAAATCTGAAGTATGCCATTATTTACAACAACATTAAACATGCTCAATCCGACAGAAAAAATGAACAACAAAAACGACGAAAATACTACTAGCGAATAAAATTCCTTGTTTTTCTGTTTTAATATGATGATGCTATTATAAACAAGAAAATAAAGAGAAAGCACTAGTAAAAGGTTATACACTATCATCAATGGTAATGCAGCTAATATTATCTCTTTTTTGAAATACTGAATGTAAATAACAAAAAATGCCAAAGTTTCAAAGATTGTAGAAAAAACTAAAAAATCGTAGCTATAAAAATAGCTCAGCAGAGAAAATAAGAAACTTAAGGAAAAAAACAGATAAGTCGACAGTAATATGTAAAATGGTCTCCTTTTTAGTTTGTTAAACGCCACAGAAAGTAATATTGTTGAAAATATCGAAATTGCAAACCCGAATATGGATGCAAATAAAAGGATATAGTTCATATGTATCAATGATCACAAATTTGTTTATAAATCTTATCATTTTCACAATAACAGAAATAAAGCATTAAATTTATTGCAATTTCGTTGTGGTTTTATTATCTATTACAGGGCATTTGTGATATCTTTTCTTTAAAAAGCAAGTATCCGATACTTCTTATATGTGAGCGTATAAAAGTAGATCAACGGAGATTTGATAACTTTCGTGCAGCAAAACATTTATAAAAACGTGTATTATATATCATCTTTGTTATGATCCTTTCAAAACGATATTTTGGTGTCTTTGAACATAATAGAGACCTATACACCTTAAATTACTCCCATGGGTCTCTGTTTGGAGAGAGAGTACTAAAAATAAATAATCAAGAATACAGGTACTGGGATCCATATAAAAGCAAGTTATCCGCTGCTCTGTACAAAAATATGGGACATTTCCCTTTTAAGAAGAATTCAAACATCTTATATCTCGGTGCCTCATTTGGAAATACCGTTTCTTTTTTATCAGATATCTGTGTTGAGGGAAATATATTTGCTATTGAAAAATCTGTGAGGTCTTTTAAATCATTGTTGAGCCTCGCTGAACAGAGAAAAAATGTGTACCCAATATTAGAAGATGCAAATCATCCTGAAAAATACGAATTCTTTATAAAAAATATAGACATAGTATATCAAGATATAGCACAGAAAAATCAGGCAGAGATATTTAATAAAAATATCAGGTTTCTATCAAATGGAGGGTACGGTATCCTGGCTCTTAAAACGAAAGCAATAGATGTGACTAAATCTGCAAAGCAGGTACTTGAGATAGAAAGAAAAAAATTAAAGAATGTGAAAGAGACTATAAATATCGAACCTTATGAAAAAGAGCACTATGTACTGGTGAGCAAGTATGATCAGAAATAAAAATATACTGATTACGGGTGGAGCAGGATTTATAGGCAGTAATTTGGTGGCAAGATTAATAAAAGAGAATAATATCGTAGTCATAGATAATTTAAGCAGTGGAAATATCGATCTTTTGAAAGAGTATATGAACTTAAAAAACTTTAAGTTTATCAAGGGGGATCTTCTGGTAAAGGAAGAACTTAATCCTGCTCTTGAAAATATTGACCTGATTTTTCATTTAGCTGCAAATCCGGATGTCCGAGTTGGAGCTTTGGATACAGATATCCACTTAAAACAGAATGTAATAACTACCTCAAATCTGTTAGAGGCAATGAGAGTCAAGGACGTAAAAGATCTTATTTTTACCTCAAGTTCTACGGTTTATGGAGAGGCTAAATTAATGCCGACACCTGAGAATTACGGCCCGCTAATACCGATATCTATGTACGGGGCATCAAAATTGGCAGCAGAAGCATATATCACTGCATATTCTCAGAATTATGGATTTAGCTCCGTAATATACAGATTTGCCAATATTGTAGGAGAGCACGGTACACATGGGGTCATATACGATTTTATTCACAAACTTCTGTTAGATCCAGCTAATTTAGAAATTTTGGGCGATGGCTCTCAGTCTAAATCATACCTATATATAGGGGAATGTATAGACGCCATGATCTTCGGGTTTGAGCATAAAAAAGAGTTTGTGGAGATATTTAATATAGGTTCCGAAGATTATATCAACGTAAAAGATATTGCGAGTATTGTTGTAAAAGCAATGAACTTAAAAAATGTAGATTTTAGGTTTACAGGGGGCAAAGATGGGAGAGGATGGGTCGGAGACATCAAGGTCATGATGCTGGATATAAGCAAAATCAAAAGTTATGGATTTATTCCACATTATAATTCAAGGATATCTATAGAACTGGCAGCAGAAAGTTTATGGGGTGAGATAAAAAATGGACATAAAAGTTAAAATTCCAACCCAGGTTCCAGACTTTGACAGTATCGTAAAGGGAGGACTACCTAACGGTTCCATGATAATTTTGACGGGAGAGCCTGGCGCTGGTGCTTTAGAATTTGCTTTAACCTCCGCGATAAAGCTCAGCGACTCTCTTTTAAACAATAAAAAAAGGGATTATGAAAAATACGGAAATATTGTGCATATTCCAAAGAACACGCATTATATTTCCTTTTCTAGGTCAAGGGAGGAGATTGAAAGGAATATAGATCTTATCTTTGATCAGGACTTCATATCTGATTTTAAGAACACTCTTGTTTTCAAAGATTTTTCTAGATTGTATTTTAAAAGGAGTAAAGTGCCCAAGAACTGGATTGGAGAAAAAAACACGATTTTTAAAGAAGAAAAAGATCTGCTCAGTGAATTTGTAGACTACATAAATGAAAACGGGGACGACAGTATCGTAATTATAGATTCACTAACCGACCTTATAATATCCCCCTACATAGAACAAAGTGCCATTATAGACATTATTAAGGGTCTTCAAAGATTTACAAAATCCAGGAGCGGAATAACGTATCTAATGTTAGCAGAGTCTGTAGTAGATAAACGTTTAGAGACCATTTTATATGATACTGTTGATGGGGTGATAGTATTTAGATGGCAGGGATATGAGAAATATTATATACGCTCTAGATACATGTATGTCTTAAAGTTTAATGGGGTGTTATCTCACTTAGAAGAAGAGAAAATTGTAAGGTTTGATACTTCTCTAAACAATAAAAGAGGGTTTGTAGTTGTAGATACTGAAAGGATCAGGTGAAAGTATGAAAATAAAAACTGGCATTAGCGGGCTTGACAACATGTTAGAGGGTGGTATCCCAGAGCATCAGTGTGTTGCAGTATTAGGAGAATTTGGGACCGGTAAAACAACGCTGGCATTGCAATTTATATGGGAGGGACTAGTAAATGGAGAAAAAGGGATTTACATAAGCCTGGAAGAAAACAGTGAGGATATTGCAAAAAATTCAGCAGTTTATGGCTGGAACATAGCTCCATATATCAAAGAGGATAAGCTATTAGTGATAAAGCTTGATCCAGAATCCGCTTTAAACACTGTTGAAAGGATAAACAGCGACCTTCCGGAACAGATACGGGAATTTGGTGCAAAAAGAGTGGTACTGGATTCAGTATCATTGTTAAGCATGCTTTTTGATACTGAGGCAGAAAAGAGAAAAGGCATTTTTTCGCTAGTAAAAGCAATTAAGGAATCTGGTGCAACATCGATTATCACGGCGGAAGTAGATCCGAAAAATCCTTCAAGTTCTAGAGATGGATTAATAGAGTACGTGGTTGATGGGGTAATTCTCTTAAAATATATCGAGCGTGCAGATGAAATGAGATTGACTATGTGTGTTATAAAAATGAGAAGAACCAATCATTCTAGAAAAATAAGACCATACTATATTACAGATAAAGGTATCGAAGTTCTTTCAGGTACAGAAACATACTAAAAAAATAAAAAAGATTATTCTGTAAAACTCTCGGTTATTGGATACTTTTCTTTTATATGATTTAAGAGTAAGTTTCTGTCTCTCTTAAGGTGAGATTCGTACCATTTGAGTATCAGATCGGAGAGAATGTTATGTATTTCATCAATAGAAGATTTAGAAACAAGGCTCTCGTACAGTACATGTTTTTCGTAAGTTCTTTTCCAGCCAGAGTACTTATAATACTTTTCTCCTTCAAAAAACTCGAAGGTAATCTTGATCTTTTCTCCATCGGGACCTAGCTCATAGATCATCTTTAGCGCATCGCCAGTTCTGTCATCTTCTCTCGTTGTATCCACAAAGGAGATGCTGTTCAAAGCTCCAAAGTTATATTCATCTCTGATTTTCCAGTTAGTAGGATAATCAGTAAAAGAGGCCCAGTTTGTGGCTGGTGGATCTAAGGTAAAGTGCACGTTTACATCAACGAACTTAAGGTAAATTCTCCAGAGATCCTGGACCATTTCTATATTTATGCTTCTTTTCTTGTCTGATTCTAAATTATATCCTTTTAAAATCTCTTCCGATTTCTTGTTTAAGTCTGATTGTAATTTTTCAAACCAGTCTTCCTGTTTAGATTCTTTTGTTACCATGATTCATCCCTAATACAGTAATTAATATCTATTTATATAAAACTTATGATTATATAGTCCATTATAATGCTATTTTTTATTTTTTTAATAAATTAGAAGTTTACATAAATAACCTGCATCAAAACTTATTTTTCTATGATTTTTAAACATAAGTCCATTATAAAAAAATACGGAACCAATCCTTTCAATACTTCTCAACAACCCTTCAAATATCTGACGTTTTTATTCCTATTTTTTTTTCAAAGATGGAAAAAATTAATTACCAACAGATGGTTATTGAGCCATCAATATATTCCGGTAAGATGAGGTAACAGTGAAAATATATACTGAGTCATATGGCTGTACGATGAACAAAGCTGAGACGGCCCAGATAGATGAAGCAATTAAAAAAAATGGATATGAACAGGCTCTTGATCCCGCAGAAGCGGATATTATTTTAATAGGCACTTGCATTGTTATTCAGCACACTGAAAATCACATGCTTAAAAGAATCGAAGAGCTTAAAAAATATAATAAAAAGATGGTTATAAGCGGTTGCCTACCAGCCATTAAAAAAGATCTGCCTGCAGAATATGCAATAATCACGCCGAAACAATTAAACGGCACATTGAGATTATTCGACATGAACCTGGATCTCAAAGGTATTGGCGGCGAGTCTCCTGTTGCAATACCTATTGCCCAGGGATGCCTAGGAAAATGTACCTATTGCATTACCAAACTTGCGAGGGGACATCTTAAAAGTTATCCAGAACAGGAGATTATAAGGAAGGCGGAATTGTCTGTTTCCTTGGGACATAAGGAGATCAGAGTCACTGCCCAAGACACTGCGGCTTATGGAAAAGACAGGGGCACAGACTTGCCAGAACTGTTGAAAAAGATCATCCAGATCCCAGGGGAATACAGGATAAGAGTGGGGATGATGGAGCCTAGAGAAACAGCTACCATATTAGAGCCATTGCTGGAAGTATATGAAAGCCCGAAAATATTCAAATTTATTCATTTGCCAGTACAGTCTGGCGATGACGCGGTATTAAATGACATGAAACGGGAGTATTCGGTATCTGATTTCTATAACATCATTTCTAAATTTAAATCTAAATTCAGCCATTTCACATTTTCTACGGACATTATAGTCGGCTATCCTACCGAAACTGATGAGTCATTTGAAAAAAGCGTGAAGCTGGTCCAGGACATCAAGCCTGACATCTTAAATATTACGAGGTTTTCACCCAGGCCGCTGACTGTCGCATATGATCTCAAGCCGATACTTCAGAGGAAAGTAAAAGATAGGTCCAGGATTTTAACCCAGATTCATTTGAAAATAAGTGAAGAAAATAACATAAAATTGATAGGAACCGTGCATAAAGCATTGGTGACAGAGTTTGGTAAACGCTATTTTTTAGCAAGAAGTGAAGGATACAGACCCATAATACTGAAAGATGTAAAAATAAATAATTTTTATGATGTTGAGATAGTAGATGCAGGGAATGTTTACTTGATAGGAAAGGTAATCTAGCAAGTATGATTGCTTTGCCTTACTATTTCTACTTTAGGCACATCTCTTTTGGCAAACGCTTGAGTCTCAATCTTTTTAAACGATTCATAATCCGCTTTGGTGACCGGATAATCTGGCAAGAACGGGCAACTGCAACCTTTTGCTATTATGGATTTTTCGTAGGTTCCTATCTTTTTGGCTATGCTCTCGATCTCAATTTTATCCAATCCGACCAGAGGTCTTAAGATGGGCATGTTTACTGCACTTGACTCAACATTAATATTGTTCAATGTCTGGGATGCCACCTGCCCCAGAGATTCGCCTGTGACAATGGCGAGTGCATTTTTTTCATGGGATAGTTCCTCTGCTCTTTTCAGCATTGAGTATCTGCAAAAGACGCATGTCCACCTCTGCTTTTTTATATAATACAGGTTATGTATAAAATTGTTGATTAAAGCGCCATGGTCTTCTGCTATAAATTCAATGGGATCTGGAGAATACCTGTCTAAAATATGTGCTGTTTCTATCACTTTTTGCAACTGCTCCTGGTTATGGAAAAAATTCAGGAGCACGATTTTAGCGCCTCTTTTCATAACCATCCATGCTGCCACCGGGGAATCTATGCCTCCAGAAAAGAGTGCGATAATAGTGCCTTCTATGCCAACAGGCAAGCCTCCAAATCCAGGAATGCGATCTGAAAAAACATAGGCATGAGAATCTGTGATCTCTATCCCTATCTCCAGCTCTGGGTTTTTCAGGTTTACTTTTAACCCAAAATCATTTATTACCTTTTCTCCAAAAATATTGTTTAGCTCCACAGAAGTGTATTTGAATCCTTTCCACAGCCTCTGTGTGGATATTCTGAATGTTTTTGGGTCTTTTGATTTTATCAATTTGCATATATGATCATATATTCTGTCTATCTCCAGATCTGTTTCTACCGCTTTAGATATCGAAACAATTCCCAGCACGTTTTTCAGGATATTTGGATCTGCAGCAGTATATACCAAAATACGACCTCGATATTTTTTGATGATTGCTGATTGTCCTTCCCTGCTCAGGTGTTTATATATATTTTCCACTAACTTATCCTCAAAAACTTCCCTGTTTCTGCCCTTTAAACTTATTTCGCCGTACCTGACCAATATCATCTATTGTGCTGTATTATTTATACTATTTTAAGTTTATCGTATTCGCATTTTTTTCTCTTTTAATCTTTACCGCTTATTTTATGGAAAATATCAAGTTTTTGACAGTTGCTACAGGATCCTTGGCTTCGTACAGTGATCTTCCCACTATTATGTAATCTGCGCCATTAGCAATTGCCAATTTCGCGTCTCCACCCTGCGCGCCAACACCAGGCGTTAAAATCTTTAAGTTTCCTACGATATTTCTGTATATTTTTAATCGCTCAGGTCTGGTAGCAGGTACTATTATTCCCGTCGCGCCTACGTCTCTTGCCATAATCGCAATATTTTCACTGTGTGACTGCATGTACTCCAATGCTCCAGGATGGCTCATCTCTGCGACAACATATACATCTCTTCCTTCGAATTCTTCAACCGCAGTTTTTACGGAGTCTGAGCCTACAAAGCCATGAACTATTATGCCGGATACATCATATTTTTTGATCTCTTGGACAATAAGCTTGTTGGTATTCGGTATATCTGCCAGTTTTATGTCACAGATAACATCGTTCAGCACTGTTAGTTTATTTATAAAGCCAAGTCCCTGAGCTAATATCAATGGATAGTTTACTTTGATCGCATCTACATAATTTCTCAATTCTGATGCTATCTTAATGGCCTTACCAGCATCTACTACATCCAACGCCAGTATTATCCTGTTTTCATATTTTTTCATATTGATCCACTCTCACATATTTTTACGTAATATTAATTCTTCTATTTTTTAAAAGCCCTGATTTTTATCGCTTCTCCATAATCCTGGGATCTCAGATCTGCATAATTCATCTTTGCCGTACCAGCTCCCACTGCTTTGCCATCAATGATTATTGCAACCTCATCCTCTTTGCGTATATCCTCCGTAGCATCGAGCACTCCCACCGCGAAAACCGTGCCTTTAGGTTCGAAATTCTCTATGGTCACACTGTATCTGTGCTTTTCTGCCAGAATTTTTGCAGCATTTAAGCTCAAAGATACCATTCCCTTATCCCTGTTAAAATGCATAAAATGATCATTATCCAGTAAAATCTCTATATTCGGATACCTTCCCGTAATTGTTAACTTTTCCAGTATGTTATCAAAACTGTCTCCAAACTGATACCTGATCACAGCTTTTATTTCCTCTTTAATCTGATACATCCTTGAGATAGAAGGAGAATTAGATGATAATATAAGATCTTTAAGGGCTTTTATATTTTCAGCAGCCCTGAGATTTCCGATTATTATCTTTGCCCCATAGCTTTCGAGCAGGTCTCTCAAAAATTCTAGATCTTCAGGTAGATATGCGATAATATTCTCATACCTGTTATTTTCTATATATCTTTTTAACTGCCCTCTGATCAGCTTGATCTCATCCTGATACCAGTACCCTATTACAGAGATATCATAATTTTGCGCTGGATAAACTGTTTCCAGTTCCCTGGGCACAACTGCCGGGGGCGAAGTTACGATCACTTCATGTACCATTTTGCCAGTATCCGCGATCAAATTTCTGAAAAATCGGTGTGATTTCGAGTCTGAATATGGCTTTTTAGCGGAGCATGGAAGCAATAATAGAGTATTGTAAAGTGCAGGCTTATGATATCTTTCAATAACACGTTCTATAAACCTTTTTATATCTGCGCGGAAAAGTGAGTCGTACTGCACTGCATTCAATTCTTTTTCCCATACCGGATAAAAAGGCTCGATTTCATTATAATAAAATAGGTCAGTTATCCTTAACAGAGACTTGGCTGTTAAGTCTGGCAGGGATTCGACAAGATCCCTGAGCCTGTTTCTGTTTATAGCGTCCTTCGTTTCCTGCATATATTCTGCCATCAAATTCAGGTTATCTTCAACTTTGCCATCCTCTCTGAATGCTCCGTATCTTGTAAATAAATACCCATTTTTAGAAGCCAAGTATGTATATGATGTATCTATAAGATCAATGCCCAAATACATTATGACAGGAATCTGTGGCGGTATGCCAATAAAAGGTGCATATATGATTTTTTTGACCCCTATCTCCTTTCTTAAATCTAGTATATATTTCACAAAGTCCCGATGCTTTTTTAAGATCGTGCTGAGATTTGGCACAACCACCAGATCTTCATAAAACTCTGTGTACCTATTTTTTTTTATTACTTTTTCGTCTAGTATTATTCCGTTCAAGTATAATTTACCATCTTCCCTAACTAACTTCAGTTCTGACTTCATGGCAGTCTTCGAGCCAATGTTTACAATACCCGGAAACGTGAAATTTAGCTCATTTGATTCGTAGGTACCGGACTTCGCAAATCCAGATCTCGCTTTCATTTTTATCATGTTGTTACACTGATCTTAGGCAATATTATTTTATCAAAATTAAATTCTCTATGACAGATAATGCATTTACCTGCTCTCTTTGCACATTGAACATGATAAACTGCATCCCCTGTCTCACATTCCGCATAATCTAGTCCGCTGAAAATCTTGCCTTTGCAATAGCTACATCTCTCATTGCCCGTAGCTTTTTTAATTGTGTAGCCCGGGTCAATCTCCAGGTTGAAAGGAACATTAATCTCACTTGTATACGATTTATCCAGATTTGTAAAGCTAATGATAAATTGCAGTTCTCCGCTCTTTTTAGCTATCGAAAAATCAGATTCCATCTCTTTTTTGTCCTTTCCTTTAATCGATTTGATATTTATGGCGTCACTTTGGTATAGCATACCAGATATCTTGATCTGAATATTAAGCGTATCGTCCGGACTGTTATTAGTTATTTCCAGTTTTGCATGAAGAATATTTTCAATGATGCTAATGGCTTCCATGTTTATACTGATTATATTATTATGTGCCTCTATAAATCTATCTATTTCTTCAGATAGCTCTGAGATTCTTTCAATTGCAAGCTCAGGATCATTATTAATAAGCAATGCTATTTCATTAGCCCTGTTTAAAAATACGTATGTTTCTTTATTTTCTATCTTTATTTTCATGAATTTTTGTTTTAAAATCTCAAATTTTCCCCTAGCAGCTTTCAGTAAAGATTCATAACTGTTTATCACTGACTCCACGTCAATTAAATATTTGAGAACTTGAATATAATCTTTGCCTTGAAATGCAGCATTTATGAGCTCTCTTAATTGTTTTGCGTTTTTAGTGTTTATAAACTCCAGATCAGCAAATTCACTCTTCATTCTCTTTTCTATCTCTTCTCTTATACGAGCCTCTAGACTAGAGCTAATGTTTTTTGTTTCTTCCATTATTTTTACAAAATCGGTATCTTCTAATATTATCAGTAACTCTGACACTTTAATAAGTATGTCAGAGAGGTCTATGCCAAACAGTTTGTATTTCTCTATCTCTGCCTTTGTACTGTTCATAAAGCTAAATATGTATTCATAAAACTTTCTTTCAAATTCCTTCATTGACTCTTCCAGAAAAAATAGGATATATTCATATTCTAAATTTTTTTCATTTGATTTTAAACTATTGACTTTATCTATCAGGTCCGGATAAAACATCTCATACTTTTTCTCTGATAATATATAATTTTCAAGTGATGCTATCTTTTCAGCAACCAATTTTTCTAGATCTTCTTTAATAATATTAATTAGCTCTTCCCTTTTTTTGTTAAAAGCCAGTGTATCTTCCTTATTTATTTTTTCTAGCCCTTTGACCTCATCTTCTATTTTTTCAAAATTAGCGAATTTTTTATATGTTTTTAAAAGTTTTTGATATTCGTTTTCTTTTGAAAACAGATACTCCGATATCTTTTTTTCAAGCATATCTGTAGCCCTATTGATCAGAATTAATGAGTTTTCATAGTTAAAGCTTAAAAAACTAGTTTTAGCCTCGCTTATTGTGTTCATTATGTCATTGACATATATGTTAAGATCACGTGCTTCTGCAATCAATGTCTTAGAACGGTCCAAACTTTTTTGTATATTGCTTATCAGGAAAATAGTATTTTGAATAAGATCTAACAGTTTCAGGGATCTATCAATACATTCAGTATATTTTTCGGTATGCATTAATCTTTCGATCTCGTTCTGTTGCTCTATTATTCCCTTACCCATAAGATTTGAATATTGCCTGATCTCATTTTTAACTTTTAAGAATGTTTTTTTAGCCATTTTCCCCTGCAAATCTGTCTTTCCCAACTCATCCAATGCTTCAAATCCTTTTTTCAACGATTCATAATCATTGCCCTTTTTTAGGTTCCATTCTGCATTGGCTAAAAGTCCTTCTACTATCGGTATGTCAACATTTCTGGCCTTTGCGTTGTTTATTTCTTCTCTTACAGTATTTAATATGGAATCTATTGCCTCATTCAAGAGGGCTGTAATACTGGATAATATGGCTTTTACTTTGTTGATAGCTTCTGTATATATGCCAGCTGAAATCTGTGCCTTTATGTTCTCATACTCTTTTTCAATGCCCTCTACCACAAGTCCCAAGTTTCTGGCTTCTCTTATCTTTTGTTCAATTAACTTTATATCCGGTTCTAAAATATCATAAACATATTTTATGTTATTGATTTTGTTCTCATATGCTTTTAAAGTTTCTAGGCTCTTGCTGTACTCTCTGTTCAAAAAATATTTTTTTGAATCTTCTAATATATTCTCACTTAATGGAATTCTTAAATATCTATTCTTTAACGTTTCTATAAGCTGGTCTATCTTTAAAAAACTCTGCGAAAAAAAAGTTTCAATTTGCTGTTCATTTTCTTTGAAAATCTTCTCCGCCAATGTTTTTGCGTCTTTAAACTTTTTTTCGTTTATCAATCTTTTGAATACCACCACATCGTTTTCAAATCCTGATCCAAACCCTACTGTCTGAGATATTTTGTATAGGTCCTCTATTTTTTTGGTTATAGAATCTATATCAAGAGAAGATAGGACATTATCAATTTTTTCAGATATGTCTTCTATCTGCTTCTTGCATCCATCAAAATTAAATTCGCTATACTCTTTTTTTATTTTCTCAATTTCAAAATCGATGTTTAGTGTTCCTGTATCAGGGGTCTTAATATCCCTTGTTCTCCTTTTTAAATATAATATATCTATAAACAATGATTCGCTGTTTTCTAATATCTCACTGGCTTGCTTTCTTAAAATTAAAGACTTTTTTAAAGATTCTTCTGTATTAGCATTCTTGCGTTCATCCTTAATTTCAGAGATCTTTTGTGGTAATGGAGTTCTATCTTTATCTATGCCCAATTTATTTAGTACAATCAAAATAGTGTTGCTATATGCCAGTATCTGGTCAATTATGTCTCTCATTAATTTATCCAAGATATTTTTCAAGTCAGAATATGCCTGTCTTATATTGTTATCGTTTTTTTGCCCCAATTCTATCTTAAAAATGGTGATTTGAGTTTTTAGTTGAGATACGTCAAAATTGTCATTACTAAGCTGTTCTACTACACTTTCAATGCTCTTTAATTTATCGATATATTCCTTCACTTTCACATTCCACAATTCATTTTCAATTTCTTTGAAAATTGTGTAAATCTCCTTGTAACTGTGATTGTTTAGCAACTCTTTTATTTTTGCTAACGAGTCTGTCAAGATAAGGGCTGTTTCCTGGCTTTCTTTCGCAATCTTTTTTTCGGTTTCACTTATTTTCGAGTTTATTACTTTCTCTATATTTTCAATTAATAAAGCTTCGATTTTTTTTGTGCTGGATATATATGCTATAAAATCCGAATTTTCAAAAAGCTGGTCTAATAATTCAATAGCATAATTTTTCAGGTCTATTTCATACATTTTTGAAACTGAAATAGTTTCATCAAGGTTGGATTTTAAGTTTAATGCATAATCTTCAAGATCTCTTCTTAATCTGTTCTTGAACTCTGTCAATTGAGCTTCTGCTTTGACAGGATCGCTCTTAATCAAATTGGATATACTATCGAGTTCTTTTTCGTAAATATTTAATGATATTCCTTCTGTAGAAATCTTCGGAAACAAATCTTTCGTTTCAACAAGCTCTTTAATAAGCTTGTCTCTTAAATTTATAATTTTCTCTATTTGCTGGCTTGCATTTTTTATATCATCATACGTGCCCATATAGTTTTTGTCCTTTAACTTACCTTTTGCAGATTCCAGGCTGTTCAGTGAATCCGTGATGTCAATATTATCTTCTTTGGCTTTTGAGAGAATGTCTTTTACTTTCGATATCTCGTCGTATAGCCTCTGAAATTTCATTTTCTCTATCTGGGACATCACTCGCTTGATTGCTACTAGGCTGTTAAAATAAGCCCCTTCATAAAAATCATTTTTTATCTTATTGATCTCACTGCTCAGCTCTTCCGCGTTTTCCACGCCGATAAATTTTGCTTCCTCTATGGAGGTGCCTGTTATTGCCAAGATATTCTCGAAAAATTCAGAGATCTGATTTTTTAATAGTGTCCTCAAATCCTTCAATTTCACTATTGCTTTTTCTATATTACCTTTTTTATATTCGCTCTCTACCTCTTTTTCGATCTGGCTTGTTTTAGCAGCGTCAAATGTTAATTTTGTAAATTCTATCGATTTTTTTAAAGAGGAGATTTCCAGTAGCAAAGCCCTGTATTTTTCTCCAGATTGCTCTCTAAAATCAATGTCCAACTTTTTCAGTTTTTCAGCGGCCAGTATGGTCTCTTTCTTGCTTATAAGCCCTAATATTTCATCACTTCTGGACTCAAATATACCTTTCTCCGTCGTATCAAATATATCCAGTTTAGCTATTATATCTTGTACTATTTTCAATTCGTTTTCTTCAATGATCTGTAAACATTGGCTTTTGAGAGCCTCTATCTTTTTAAAAGATTCTACGAAATTTTCAGAGACCGCATTTAACAAGGATTTATACTCTGCCTGATACCTTGCGAGATCTATATTGAAATACTTAGATATATCAAACATTTTGTTTAGATCCGTATCATAATTATTCAAATGCGCAAGTTCAACGGATTTTAAGCTGTTTAGTACCTCTTTGTATATGGGGATGCATTCAATATAGCTTTTATTATCATAAAGTACCTTCCCCTGATTGAATTTAGCATAAACATTTGCTATATCCGCACCTATTTTTTTCAATTCTAGTAATCTCTTTTGTATATCCGCCTCTAAACTGTCACACTGCTCTTTTTTTACCTTGATCTCTTTTGCTTTTTCTTCAAGCTCTTTTGTAATTCTTATTGCGGATGTATAAGGATTAGGCAAATAAAATCCCCCAACTATTAACTTTTTTAAATAAATGTTATCTATACATATAAACTTTTGTTTCAACGGTATCAGGAGAGCTAATAAGAAGGCCCTAAAAAATATGTATCTGAGATCTCTGGCTAAATTAGAAAGTATTCTCTAAGATGAAAATACTAAAAAAATACCAGAATCTCCGATCGTTTTTGAGTTTTTTGATAGTTTCATTTATTCATTTATGGAGAAAAAGAACCAGATTGCGCTTCGATAAACAGCTCC
>JBMFWH010000015.1:0-31147 GCA_049965455.1 Thermoplasmata archaeon
CCAGATTCTGTAACAATGCCAAGATACTTTCCGGTTATTTTCCTAGCTCTTTTCTTATTCTTGTCGTATTTACTAGAAACACTATAAGCATAATACCTATTTCCAAACTTTCTGATCTCTATATCCTTGAATTTAAATTTTTTCATAACCAGAACTGGTAACAAAGTAAGTAAAATAAATAGCTAACAAAGAACAAGAAAAAAAGAAAAGGAAGATATTACGCAAAAAATCCAGAGTTAAGGTTTAACATCTTTTAGTTTTTAGATTCTGTCAGAAGGAGTTTAAAAATCATACAAAGATATTTATATCAGTAGAAAATAATTAAAATAATATGAAAAAATCAGATTCTTTAGGTGATATAGAGGTACCGGAAAACGTGTTATATGGAGCGCAAACACAGAGGGCAGTGAACAATTTCAGGATCAGCGACCTGAAAGTAGACAAGGATCTTTTAGAATCTTATTTGATTTTAAAGAAAGCGGCAGCAATGACAAACTACAAGCTATCTTTCCTTTCAGAAGAAAAATATGTGGGTATAACTAGGGCAATTGACTATATTTTACAGAATTTCAATTATCGCGATTTTCCGGTGGATGTTTATCAGGCAGGTGCAGGCACTTCTACAAACATGAACGTTAATGAAGTGATCTCTAACATCGCATATAAAATGTATAAAACAGAAGTGCATCCAAATGACGATGTGAACAAGTCCCAGTCTACCAACGACACTTATCCCACAGCATTAAGAATGGCCATAGCAAAAAAACATGAAACACTGGCTCTTAACATGCACAAACTGATAGAATCTTTCCAAAACCTTGAAAAAAAACATGCAAATACTTTCAAAGTAGGGAGAACACATCTAGAAGATGCTGCACCATTAACATTCGGGCAGGAGTTTTCCGGATATAAAAATATCCTGAAAACTGATCTAGAACGTATTAATAATGCATTGACATCCATAAAGAGATTGAACATAGGAGGGACTGCGGTAGGTAATGAAATAAATGCACCCGCTAATTATAAAAAGCTGGTGGTACAGAACATTAATAACCTCTTAAATTCTGATTTTCAGAATGCAGAGAACCTGTTCGAGGTCATGCAGTCCATGTCTGACTTTTCTCAGTATTCAAAAATGCTGACCGTGCTGGCAGAAGATCTCATAAAGATCTCCAATGACCTACGATTGTTGAACTCTGGGCCATTGGCAGGAATTAATGAAATAATCTTGCCACCGGTACAGCCTGGCTCGTCCATAATGCCTGGCAAAATAAACCCTTCCATAGCAGAGGCAATGGCCATGATCTGCTATAAAGTATTGGGCAACGACCATACAGTAAGCATTGCCAACCAGGCTGGGCAGCTGGAGCTCAATGTGATGATGCCCATCATTGCTTATTCGATCCTTGATTCAATGAACATAATTGCTAACGGCATAAAAATGTTCGATGAAAAGCTGGTTTCAAATCTTGCTGTGAACAAGGAAAGAGTTGCAGAGTTATTAAATAAAAGCAATGTGACTGCAATATTGTTTGCACCTTACTTGGGCTACGAAACGGTCGCAAAGCTCGTTAAGGAAGCAGACCCTAACAGCGATAAAATAGAGGATCTGATAGTGAAGAAAAAGCTGTTGAAAAAAGAGCAAGTGACCGAGATAATAAAAAAATATAAAAGCTAACTTTTATTTATAGTATGCGAGCTTAACAGTGTTCACGAAGTCTTCAGGGTTTGCACCAACCAGATCCACACTCTTGAAGAACTCATAAATCTTGTTTTCAGCATCGGAAATAGTCACGTTTTTTAAAGATTCTTCAAGCGTCTCTATTGATTCTTCAGGATGTATGAAAAAGTCTCCGAAGATTTTCGTGCTGGTTATAATGCCGTTTTCTTTTACTAGCCTGACTTTTATCAGTTTTCCGCCTTTTACTTTATATGATGCTGAACATTCCATGTTTGAAGCATATTGAAAATACTATTTTAATTTTTTTCATGAACATTTAAAAAGATCTCAAAATAACATTAAATATCCAATAACAATATATTGTAAAAAAGTGTAAGAAAATGAACTTAAAGCAGTTTGTCTTGCTTATCCGGGTACATTCATTTTCTGCAACGATCGTGCCACTGGTGATCGGTGCAGCCCTATCTTTGCAGGCTGGCAGTTTTGATGCTGTGCTCTGGGCAGATCTATTTGTGGCAGCTCTGTTCATGCAAATAGCAACAAATGTATTCAACGAGCATGGAGATTATGTGAATAATACGGACAGATTTGTATCTCATGGGTTTGCTGGCGTTATCGTAAAAGGGGAGGCAACTGCAAATCAAGTGTTGTTCATAGCGTTAACGTTTTATATATTGGCAGCCATTTTAGCGGTACCACTGATACTTATCCGGGGCATATTAATATTGATTCTTGGAATCATAGCAGCTACAATTGGAATCGTTTATTCTGAAGGTCCATATCCCATATCCCGCACTCCCCTTGCAGAGATGTCTGTAGGGATCACGATGGGCTTGATTGAGATAATAGCGGCAGAGCTGGTTTCAAGCGGTGAACTTACTTTTTCCGCGTACGTTCTTTCAGTGCCGGTATCTTTACTTGTAGCTAATATACTAATTGGAAATAATATCCGAGACATTGTAAAGGATAAGGGAGCAGGAAGAAGAACACTAGTGGTGATATTAGGCGCTAAATATTCTAAATTGCTGTTTTATTCCATTACTATATTCTCATATGCTTGGCTCTTTGCAATTTATGACTATACCTCAAGATCCTCAGTATTATTAACATATCTTACCCTTCCATTTTCCATATGGGGACTTGCGTTATTGCACAGTAAAGGTTGGAAATATGGTGTTGAAATAGCATCATTGATATATCTGGTATATGGCATTGCAGTTGCGATTACATTGCTAATATAATGATTTGAAGATGATAAAAACTTGTTGAGGGCATAGATCAATCAGTGCGGAGGGAGGGATTTGAACCCTCGGATCCCTACAGAACCAGACCCTCAATCTGGCGCCTTTGACCAGTCTCGACAACCTCCGCAAACATTGAAATCTTATATTGTGTATCATTATATATATATTTTTATCAGATGACCTGTCGCTTTTTATAGAGGTAGTGCTAACTATAAAAGTTGCCTGGAATAATGTAATAGGTTCAACCTTTAAAAGATTGTACCATAAACGATATATATAGTACATTTAATATCTTGCTGATCAATATGTATAAAAAAACAATAAGCCTTATAGTAATGGCATTAGTTATAACTTCGATATCAGTGCCTTTAGTCTCTGCATCGTCGCTTACTGTCCACGTTTATCCTGCTAAAAACCAGGCAGAGATAAATGCAGTAAGCAATACTAAGATTGTATTTACATACCCCAACCAGAGTGCTATATCTGACGTGCTGAACGGTACAAACTATTCATATAGCATGGAAGTGAATATTACTCACGGAGATAGTTCAATTGCCTTTTTTGAAGGATTCTTGAGAAGCCACTACACTAATATTTCCGTTGAGAACATGAGCGTGACAATGAATGTAAGAGCGGTAGCAAACAATACGACGCTGGTAATAACAAAGAATATGAACATTAATATTTGGATCTCAGGAATATTCAATAAGACAAAAAATGGTACAACAATCGCAAACATGTCATGGAGAGATTTTGCAGTTAACGGCAAATTTGATGTCAATTACAATGGCAAAACTTGGGACATAAACGAAGCAGGCGGAATGATGAATAATGTAATGGGAAATGGTTGGAATATCTTTTATCTCATGTTTGAAAATAATCATTTTCTTGCAAGAAGCACTATTAACTATTCTGCATTAAAGGCACCTTTAACGGATTGGAACAGGAATTATGATGCAAGTAACAATTCAACATCGTTTACTTATGTATATAATAAAATTATCAGTTTCAATTCTTCTGCTGATATTAACGGTGCAAAATATACCCTGAACATGAGCTATGATCCATCAGCCACCATTGTAGTTCCAGGCTATGCTACAGCATCTGGAGATAGCCTAATCATAACACCAACAGCTTCTGCAACTGCATTTCCGTATCTTCTGGTTGGTATTGCGGCAGTAGTCGTAATAGTCATAGTGCTAGGTGCAGCTCTTATAATGAGACGAAAATAAATTCGTTTAAGTGCTAAACTTTTTTTCTTTTTTAATTTTTTGTGTATAAATATTTGAAAATTTCAATGATGCCCATTTATATAAAAAAAGATTTGATAACAAGCTTAAAATGGGGGGGCATTGAGCCTCTGACAATTTTGCTTAATGTGCAATTGTCTGGGACTGCTCTCTCATAAATTGCTGCAGATAGTACGGGCCACCAGTACCTTTTCCAGTAGTGCCGCTCATTTTCCAGCCCACAAATGGCTGTGCTCCCACCATTGCGCCTGTAGAACCACCAGCAACCCTGTTTGCGTATAACACTCCTGAATCAATGTGATCAAAAAAGTACTGGATCTCTTCTTCGCTCTCTGTAAATATTCCTGCGGTCAGTCCATAATCTACCTTGTTTGCCTCTTCAATTGCCTCTTTTAGGTCTGAAACCTCTGCTACTACCAGGATCGGCAAAAACAGCTCGTTCATGAACAGATAATGATCTTTTGGAAGATTGTCTATGATCGTGGGCTCAACATAGTAGCCATCCTTGCAAATTCCCTCTGTGCATACTTTCCCGCCGGTAATTATAGATCCGTCTTTTTTGGCCAGTTCTACATATTTTTTGAAATCTTCATATGCTTTTTTGTTTATTACTGGCCCTAGATACGTGGTACGGTCTGTCGGATCTCCGATCTTTAGCTGTTTTGCCTTGGCTACCAATTTTTCCATGAACTCTTTTTTTACCTCTCTGGCAACATACAATCTGGAGCATGCACTGCATTTCTGGCCATCATAGCCAAACGCAGACTTGTAAACACCCTCTACTGCCTTGTCTATGTTTGCATTTTTAGTGACTATAATAGGGTTCTTGCTACCCATCTCTGCAATGTATACCTTAGTTTTGACCGCAGTCGCTTTTTTCATGCCCTCGAATCCAACTGCCTTTGAGCCTGTAAAAACTATGCCTGAAACATCTGTGTTTGTGATAAGCTCATCTCCAACCACTTCTCCAGAACCAGTCACATAATTTAATACACCTTCCGGCAGCCCCGCTTCTTCCAGCGTTTTGAATAACAGATATGCCATCAACGGCGTGTCGCTTGCAGGTTTCAAGATCGCAGTATTTCCCGTAATAAGCGCTCCGGTAGTCATTCCTGTAGTAATAGCCATAGGAAAATTGAACGGTGCAATTACGCCCCATACTCCATACGGTTTCAGTATCGATTTTGTATCCTCGTTCGAGAACGCTCCCGGTGTTTTAACAATATACCCTTTGTTTTTCAGGAGTTCTTCAGAATAATATCTCATGAAATCTATGGCCTCATCCACATCCGCAATTGCCTCTAACCTGTTCTTGCCATTTTCAAGGCTCATCAATGCTGCAAACTCATATTTTTTAGAGCTCATTATGTCTGCAGCCTTTAAAAATATGCCAGCCCGATCTTTATAGTCTCTGAATTTCCATGTGTCAAATGCCTTTTTCGCCGCATTTATGGCTTCAAGCACATCTTTTTTTGATGCTTTCTGGAACGTTCCCAGGACCAGGCTTATATTGCCGGGGCTTCGATCTTCAAACTTGTCATGGCAAAATATCTCTTTTCCATTTATGATTATCGGATAATCTTTTCCAAGCTCTCTCAACACACTCTTTACAGCCTCATCGTACATCTTATTCATCTTGTCAGTCTCATTTTTTTTCTGCGCATTATAGAATGTCTCTTCATTTTTGAACATTTTATCACCCGATATGCATAATCAAACATAAATATATTAATTTTACCTCAAAAAAGATTATTAATGCATAAAGCATAATTAGCAAACAATGCAAAAAACCGGGACCGCATATTTGCCGCTTCATTACGGAAAAGCGCCATCATGGCTGTTTGAGCGTATGGTGCCCCTGGCAGGGGAGCTGATCGATATCATGGCACTGGAATATGGCAAAGATGAGGTTTTAGCCAGGTTTTCATCACCCTATTTTTTTCAGGCGTTCTCAATGGTCCTCGGGTTTGACTGGCATTCATCCGGCACCACCACAGTAACCATGGGCGCGGTTAAAGAGGCACTAAAAACCAGAAATGTTGGAATTGCCGTGGTGGGAGGAAAGGGGAAAGAGTCGAAGAATATAGCACAGGAAATAGAGGAACTTGATAAAACATACAACCTGAAACAGAACGTTGAAAAACTGGTTTACGCAAGCAAGATGACTGCAAAAGTGGATAATGTACTGGTCCAGGACGGCTTTGAACTATATTACCATGCCATGTTAGTTACAGAGCACGGAAACTGGGCAATCATCCAGCAAGGGCTCAACACAGGCCAGAAATATGCGAGAAGGTATCACTGGCTCGGCGTGAACGTTCGAGAATATGTGAACGAACCTCATAGTGGCATAGAATCGCAGGTCATACTAGACAAGGTTCTGGATCTAACTGCTAAAAAAAGCGAGGAAACCAGAAATGTAAGTGTTGATCTGATAAATGACGGAGTATCCCACTTAAAGCCGTTGATAGCTGAGACCGGATCTAAAACGTTAACTCTTGAAGATTTTACAGACATGCCAGTATTAAAGATGCCATGGAAAGTAAACTGGACAGTGCTGGAAAAAGCATATCAAATTCACCCTCAAAATTATGAGGATCTGATAGCTATTAAAGGGATAGGCGAGGCAACTGTACGGGCCCTCGCATATATTGCAGAACTTGTATATGGCGCAGAACCGTCATGGCAGGATCCAGTAAAGTACTCATTCGCCCTGGGAGGAAAGGACGGAGTGCCCTATCCGGTCAATAGAAAAGCTTACGATGAAAGCATTGATATCTTAAAAAATGCAGTTGAAAACGCTAAACTGGGAGACAAGACAAAGTTAAAAAGCTTAGAAAAATTAAGGTCAATGGTTCCAGAAGAGCCTAAAACTTAACATGTTCGCTGGCAATGTAGATTATTGAGTCATGATCTATTATCTCGTTAAAATCCGGGTTTATGCGCAATCCTTTATTTCCTCTCAATGCTATGGCTATAGCATGCTTTTTTAATAGATACTGCACCGCTTCCTCGTATCTTTTTCCATGCAAAAATGAAGGTAAAGGATCTTCCAGAACCTCCTGCCCAGATCTCGCAGTCAAAATCTTCTCAAATACCTCTCCGGTTCCAGGATCGAGTATGCTCCTGGACAATAGTTTTGCAGAGATCTCTCCTCTCACCACATATTCGTCTGCGCCAGCAGTGGATGCAGGCTCTACGCTTTCTGCGGTCAGTAACTCTACTACCGTATGGCAATTATTATTACTCTTTTTGATGTTCATTACTCCGAGTAAGCTTCTTGCATCAATAGCCGAAGCCATGTTCCCGTCAATTATGGTCTCTGCAAGCACTACCGCTGACTTCGCATTTTTTATGCCTGCCTTTTCCAAGTCTGCGAGTTTCAAACTTGAGCCTTTTACAAATTCCACACCTTCAACCGGGCTTTTCTCTAAGTTTGCGAGAATCACTACCGGCTCCTCATTTTCGACCACAAGCTCTTTTACAAGCTCTTCTGCAATAGCATTCCAGTTGCATACAATAATATGTTCTTTCATCTTTATCTTTTTCTCCCCGTATTTTTTTGATAGATCCGCTTCGATCATTATGGACGCGAAACTGGCAGTGAAGAAACCGAGCAATCCAATTCCCACCACCATTATCAGCACCGCATTAATGCGCCCCCAAAATGTTATTACTGGCGTGTCTCCGTAACCAACAGTGGTAATGGTCTGCATTACGAACCAGAAACTGTCAAAAAGCGATTTTACTCCTGAACCGGGCGCATTGTGTTCTATATAAAACTCAGAAAACGTAGCATATACAATAAATAAGATCAACAATGCCGTAACCCTGAAAAAGTTCTTTTTGAGAATTTTTCTGAGCTTGCTGAATATTATAAATATCGGGATCATTTTTTTCTTAACTGTAATGATTATCCACTATAAAAAGAATTTTAGAGAGAAAACTTGAAAATTGAGTTTTAAATCAAAACAAACATTTAAATAACGAATTTGATAGCAATATATAATGGTAAAATTTCTGGTGAATAATGCAGAAATAAACATAATATCAAAACTGGACCTGAAAAAATTGTACATAGAGCTTACCAGCTCTTGCAACTTATCATGCAAGATGTGCTATAGAAGGTTCTGGAACGAAAAAACAGGAATGATGAGCGATAGCACGTTTAAAAACGTATTGGATCAGATTTCTGAATTTAAAGACCTAGACACTGTGCATTTTGGAGGCATTGGAGAGCCATTGTTTCATCCTAAGTTCTTGGAATATGCGAAGATAATAAAGGACCTTGGATATAAGCTGCATGTGTCTACGAACGGGACATTGCTGAATGATCGCCTGTCAGAAGAGCTAATACGAATAAATGCCGATTTCATAACGTTCTCGTTCGATTCTTCTGAAGATGAAACGTTCCTAGAAATCAGGGGCATAGACAAGTCAATAGTGTTCAGGAACATGAAGAACATTGCTGATAACGTGAGGGCAAAAAACAGAGAATATCCAAAGCTGGAACTTGAAATTGTGGCTATGAAAAGCAATATTGATCAACTTCCAAAAATCGCAGAGCTGGCAGGGCAGATAGGAGTTAGCAGGATCCTGATCTCAAACCTGCTACCCATGTCTCCAGAGCTCGTTAATGAGATTGTTTACGATTCTAAAATTGAGCAGAACTATATAAATGAGTTTTTGAAGATTTCAAGAATTAACAGGATCGGAGTATTATTACCGGAATTCAGCTTGAAAACTGAACGAGTCTGCGATTTTATCCAGAAAAAAAGCACAGTCATTGGCTGGGACGGGGAAGTATCTCCATGTTACAGGTTCTTGCACAGTTATCCTGAATATATATTCGGTAGATTGAAAAATGTGAACAGGTTCAGTTTTGGAAATGTAAACGCTAAAAGATTGTCTGAGATATGGAACAGCGACGAATACAAGAGATTTAGATGGAACGTTGAAAATTCAGCATATCCCTCTTGCATTGATTGCGTTTTTTCTAGTGCAAAATGCTATTTTGTGTCTAATACTGACATAGACTGCACTGGCAATGCACCATCCTGCGGTGATTGCCTATGGTCCAGAAGGCTTATACTCTGTCCTTAACCTCCTGCCAATGGCAGGAATAACGAGATCACGTCAGAGCTTTCAAGCTCCGTGTCAAGCTGGTTTATGTGCAGTATATTCCTTCCGTTTCTCAATATGTTTACCCCTTTCTTTAGTTTTCCCTGCTCAAAAAACTCTTTTTCGAACGATTGGCCATATTTTGAAATAAGCAAATCTAAAAGCTCTTTAATGGTCTTTGCCTCGATAGATTCTTCCTGTTTTCCCGTAATGTTTCTCAATAATGCAAAATATCTGACTATCATCAAAAAAATGAAAAAGTTAAGAGATATTTAATTCTTTCAATTTTGAGCTTGTCGGCACTCCCTCTTTACTCCAGCCTCTCAGCGCATAGTATTCAGGAAGCATTACGTTCAGAGGCACCACAGATCCTTTTACAGGCCCGTCAGGCATAGGCGTGTTCAGGAACCTCTCTGGCAAAGTGTCATCCTTTCCTGTAAATCCTACTTTCAGGTCAAAGACTCGCTCAAGATTCCATATTCTCTCTCCTGCCATCATCATCTCTTCTGTAGTGTAATCAAATCCAGTTACAGCGTTTAGCAAATCCCTGTAATCATCAGCACCTAAAGCAAAAGAAGTAAACAGACAATCACCTGCAGAGTCTATAACTGCGGTCAGGTCTTGGAACGTTTTGGTCCAGAAAGGCTTGTTTGTAGTTACAAGCGGATCCAGTTTTTCTGGCAATCCCAGTATCTCAGGTGAGATCATGTATCCTCTAACATGGCAACCACCCCTGTTGCTGGTCGCGTATTCCAGTGCATGGCCATATGCACCTCTCGGATCATAGGCTGGCAGTTCTTGCCCTTTAACGGATATTGATATTTCCGGATGATTGTAAGACATTGCCAGCTTCTTAGAGCCTTCTGCAAGCTTGTTTCCAAATCCTTTTCTGTATGCTATATCTTTTGTGTACTCTACTATCGCATCGGCATTGCCGAACTTCAGATCTGGCCCAGTTATATCTTTTTTTGGTATGTATCCTTTCTCATTCAGTTCCATCGCTGCAGCAATGGTGGTTGCAGTGGTAATTGTGTCCAAGCCGAGAGTGTCTGCATAATAATTTGCTTCGATTACTTTCTCGAAATTTGTGACCCCACAATCTGCAGAATAAGACCATAAAGTCTCGTATTCCGGTCCTTCACTGTCCTTTCCGTCCAGCTTGGTTATTCTCCCGCAGGCAATGGGGCAAGCAAAGCAAGCCTTGTTCTTGATCAGGTACTTTTCAGACATTGCCTCTCCGCTCAGATCATTTGCCTGCTTGAAAGTTCCAGTCTGAAAATTGTGCGTTGGATACATTCCCTGCGCATTTATTATGTTTACTAGGACAGCAGTGCCATATGCAGGCAGTCCCTGCGCAGTTACGCTGTTTGCCTTGATCTTGTTTAGCTTGTCTTTCAAAACGTCCTTGAACTGGTCCTTGTTTGCAATCGGAACCTTGCCATGCCCTCTTACTGCTATCGCTTTGAGATTCTTTGACCCCATCACGGCGCCAACACCGGTTCTTCCAGCAGCTCTGTGCTTTTCATTTATTATTGCCGCAAACTTAACCAGGTTTTCCCCTGCTGGTCCTATCGCTGTAACCCTCACAAGCTTATCTTTTAACTTATCTTGTATCATATCTTCTGTTTCATGCGTGTCTTTGCCCCATAAATCAGATGCGTCTTTAAGTTCTGCCGCGCCATCATGAACCCACAAATATACTGGTTTCTCAGATTTGCCTTCGATAATGATCATGTCAAATCCTGCAAATTTTAGTTCTGGACCCCAGAAACCTCCAGAGTTGCTGGAGGCTATCGCGTTGTTTAAAGCGCCCTTCGTCACAACCATGTACCTGCTCGCTGACGGTGCTGGAGTTCCAGTTAAAGGCCCCGCAGCAAAAATGAGCTTGTTATCTTTGCTTAAAGGATCAATGTTTAAGTCTTTTACTTCATCATAGTAATATTTAGTTGCCAAGCCACGCCCACCTATATAGTGTCTTGCCAAATCCATGTTAAGTGCTTCTATTTTTATGTTCTTATTCGAGAGGTTTACTCTCAAAATTTTTCCTATATATCCACCTGGCATGCTTTTCACCATATAATAGATACAATCTCAAATATATAAGTATATTTATGAAAATACGTTCATATCGGAAATTACATTGAATTATGCGCAATTACCAATATATTTTTTTATAGTTAGTCCATCTTTTAGCATGTAAATAATAAAATACTATAATATTTGAGATCTTATTAAGGATGGTCCAAGACAAAAATAAATCCAAAAGTTTTTAATAATGTATAGTTTTACTCTTTTATCTTATCTTATGCCCCGGTGGTGTAGTGGTCTATCATATGGGTCTGTCGAACCCATGACTTGGGTTCAAATCCCAGCCGGGGCGTTCCAGATATAGCAGGTTTTTTTCGGGGCGTACCTCAAAAAAATCCACATCACGTTTTCTCAAACTGTCCAGCACATCATCCTGCGAGATCTTCAGATAGACCTGTGTTGTTGCAACTGTTTCATGCCCCAAAAGTTGCCTTATCTCCTCTATCCCGAAGCCATGAGTATATAAATACGTGGCATAAAACCGCCTCGCCATGTGCGGGGCAA
Organism: Thermoplasmata archaeon; assembly: GCA_049965455.1. Classification (GTDB taxonomy): domain Archaea; phylum Thermoplasmatota; class Thermoplasmata; order Thermoplasmatales; family ARK-15; genus JAVRLB01. The sequence continues at coordinate 11,889 of JBMFWH010000015.1, forward strand.
AGTGTACCCCCCCTTTTTTTGCCAGCTCATAAAGGATTTGACGGCCTCCAGCATAGGTTAAAGGTTCTCCGGTTCGCGTGGTTAATAAATTGTTTACTCCTTCTTTCGATTTTCTGACTTTCAGATAATTTGCTAGAGCCTTCCTCGTGCTTTTTGGTATATATACCGTCCTTTTCTTCTGCCCTTTCCCTATGATCGTAATAGTATCATCCTGGATACGGTCTATTTTCAATGTCACGAGTTCACGATATCTTATTCCCGTAGTGAACAGTAATCGAACCATTAAGTCATTTCTTTCTGCAGTGTAACCAGTGCATGCACTCAATAGTTTTTAAAAATCTTCAGAAGTAGCTCTTTTTGTAGTAAAACTCTTGTATTCTTTGTAAGGCCTGATCCTTTCCTCGCCTATGAACGACAAGAACCGGTTATAAGCTTTAATATAGTCGTATAATGTAATAACTCTATATACCCATAATGTATAAGTTATTAAGAATGAAAGCAAAGGAAGTATTGAATCTGCTACAAATATCCAGAAAGACTCTTCATATTTATGCAAAAAACGGCAGGATCAGATATACTGTAATGCCGAATAAATTGTATGATTATAATGAAGAGGATGTTTACAGGATTCTCAATAAAGATGTGAAGAGAAAGACAGTTCTCTTATCATAAGCCAATCCTCCTGTGATAACAAATTTCCACACCTCCAATATGGGTATGGAGATGTAGAATTTTAAATTGCCATATATGGGGATTTTTACTCTGCCGACAATGAGGACAATTCAACTGCCGTTTACAAGGTAAAAAACTGTCTAAATTTATATGGTCAAGATCAATATCATAGACATGGATTGCTTGATAATCTACCTCATAAAAAATTAATCAGAGGAGTAATAATAATAGAAGAACCGCATCTTGATGCTGTAAAAAGATTCCTTGAAGAATATAATGCAACTGTTTTTACAAGAAAAATAATTTTAACAGAAGAAGATGAAAAGGAACTAAAAGATCAAATCAAATAATTTTGTTCCACATCCCATAAACGCCAGATCAAAACTATACAAAAGAGGCATTTTGTCAAGTTTCAACTATCCTTTTCAATATCTATTTTTTTCTCCTGCTTACTGTCAATATTGCTATAAAGACAATCAAAATCAGGTACGCAAATATGGATATTCCCTGCGGCAATATTGTCTGTCCTGCCTTTTCGTAGATTATAGCGAATATCACAATAATGATAATTGCCAATACTGCCATTACTATAGATGCAATTAATTTATTTTTCAATTTTTCTGTTTTTGACAGGTAGTTTGAAATCTCAACGGCAAACGCATAAGGCGAGTTTATTAAAAATCCAGAGATCAATATCACTGAGTCAGGGTTTGTGAATGAGTAAACGTTGAGAATGAGATCTGATATCACTATTATGACCACTGAAAATATAGCAGTATACAAAATATTCATGTACTTTCTCTCTCTTAAAAATGCTCCGGCTATAGAGAATACAATGGCTCCAGCTATAATGCCGATCAGAAGTGGTATTATCTCAGGATAGTCTCCGATCATGTATACAAGGTTTGTAATATACGCTGCGGTAAGAACCAGAAATACAGAGAGCAAGGACCCGAACAATATATACAATATTTTTGCAGTTCTATTTTTCTCTGTCATATGAACCACCCCTGATCCATATTATCAGCGCCAAAAGTATGGCGTCGATTATGATTATTAAGATGAAAAATGCAGGCGTATAGTAGAACGGAGTTTCAGAAATATCGTTTGTTACAAATATACCTGAATTCAATGTAGACAGATTTACGGTGCTAGATCCAAGTCTCGAATAATTCAGGGTTATGAATGGATACTGCGGTGTCATAGGAAAAATGCTGGAAAAGTTATACCTTGATGAGTTGCTTGGAAGATTGAATTCTATGGAAGATGGCAAAGGAACTGCATTGAAGGAGATAGGAACTCTGGCAACATTACCGTTCTGATACGGTTCATTAAAGTTGAACATATCCAGAGGTATATTTGAATAGGAAACAAATCTGTTCAGGGCCGGAATGTTCCAGTTATAATCTATAAACGCAAGAATCGAAGCATGATTCATCACAGTGCTGGATATATAATCTTCTTTAGCGTACGGAGATACTACAATCAGGGGCAATCTCATGCCAAGCTGTACACCGTCCAGTGTTGGAGGGCTGACCTGATCATAATATCCACCAGGGTCATCCCATGTTATAAAGACCGTAGTGCTGTTCCAGATCGGACTGGATTCTATCTTATTAATTATGTACATGATCCATAATTCTCCCTTCAACACATTGTAAGGTGCACCCATAGTGTACTGCCCGCCATTTGTATCCTGCGAGAATATCCAGCTTACTGATGGCAATGTGCCATTTGCGAGGTCTGAAATAAAAGTATTCCATCCCTGTATATGATCAGAATATGTGTTTAATCCAGCAATATATGCTGATTCATCAAATGATTTAGATGCGGGATTATAAACAAAAGCACCCCAGCTAATATTAAAACTGTTCAGTTCTCCAAATATTGTTTCTGAAAAGGGGATATATGGACTAGGCCCATAATCATTGAATACCGGAGAGTACCCGGCATAATAATAAAGCGTATTTGGAGCGCTTTCGGACATCTGCGGCGCAAAGTACATATCGGCGATAGAGTACTGTTCTGCAAGGTCCCATAATGGTCCCAGTTGAGAAGAAGTATAATAGGTCATGGATTGTGGGCCACTGCCAATCTTAAAGTTGTTCATCTTACCATTGTTCCAGTCAGCATGGTAAGCTAAGTACCCTTCTACAGGATCTGCTGTATAATATTGATAGGGCGGTACTGCGCTTAAGGAGTTAAGAAGTGATATGTTTTGCAATAAATTTACAGGTACGGATAGATTTTTTACCATACTAGTGTTCAAAGAATCAGGATCAGATGGATAAATGCCAAAAAAATTATCAAAAGTATGATTTTCAAGGAATATGTTAATCACGTGTTTTACCGGCGTTTTAGTACTGTCAGAATGTGTTGTTGCTTCTGCGAGAGGAATGAACAAAACTAAAATCAAGATTAATACAATCAGTGCAGACAAAATTTTTTTCATTAAAAAATGATATTATCCAAATAATATTTAAATTTTCTTAAACAGAAAATATAAAAAAATCGAGAAATGTTTATATATTGTAGTATCCATTAATACACACTATGGAAAATAAAATGTTGTTTCCCTCAGAGGAATGGGTCAATGAATATTGTAAAAGGCTTAAAGAATCTCCAGATTACAACAAGTCTGGAAAAGGTTGGAAAGATCCAATACTGTTCAAAATGATAGAATTGGACAGCCTTAAAGAAAAACCGCAGTTTGACTCTTTTATTCTCTACCTCAAGGACGGGATCTGCGAAAACTGTGAAGTTGTAAAAGATCCGGAAAAAACTGCACCGTTCAAACTTACCGCCACTTATAGCAACTGGAAAAAGATAATAGATGGAAAGATCAATCCTACTCAGGCAATGCTGACAGGGCAGATGAAAGTGGTTGGAAACATTGCTGTGCTTTTAAGATATGCGTCAGCGGCAATAGCGATGGTCAAGGTTGCGCAGAGCATACCTACAATGTATCTGGAGTGATTATGTCCCTTTTTACATTTCCCCGAAAAATATATTTTCAGAGGGATCAGACTGAAGACATATCAGAGATCTTAGGCACTGAAAATATTAGGAAGGTCTTGATTGTTACAGATCAGAACATTTACCGAATATTCAAGACTAGAATTGAAAAAATGTTTGAAAGTATAGAAAGCGAAGTGTTTGCAGAGGTGCTACCAGAACCAACTGTAGATAGCATTGAAGAAGCGTTCAAAAAATACTGTAACTTCGATCCTGACTTTATTGTGGCTATTGGAGGTGGCAGCGTTATAGACTTTGCAAAATCGATGGCAATCAAGTTTTCATATCCTGATAAAGATCTGAGAGAGATCAATCCATTCGAGCACCTATCTCTCCATGTAAAGTTAATGGCGATACCCACCACTTCCGGTACTGGCAGCGATGCAACCTTTGCGGTGGTCTTGACTGACGGTGATAGAAAGCTGGCACTGGGAAATTATGAGCTCGTGCCGGAGATAGACATACTTGATTCATCTTTAACTCCTCTGAACAAGAGCGTTATAAGCGTTACTGGCATTGACGCTTTTGTACATTCATTTGAGGCAATATCCTCCAACACTGCGACGATACTGACTGACGCACTGGCAGAAAAGGCGATTGAGACAATATTTCAGAATTTGAACGGTGCGATGGACAATAATGAAGAAGCAAAGGATCTGGTACATCTATCCGCCACCATGGCAGGCATGGCATTTTCAAACAGCGGCACAGGGCTGGCACATGCGCTGGGCCACAGTTTCGGGGCCACGTTTCACATAGTTCATGGTACTTCAGTAGGCTTATTTTTGCCCTACGTGATCGAGTTTAATTCGCAGGATGAAAAGGCTCTGAAAAAGTATCTGAAAGTTGCAAAATTGCAAAACTGTGAAAACATAGCGGAATTTACGGCAAAAATAAAGGAATTTTACAAGGGTGTTGGGCAACAATATACAGTAAGGCAGTTAGGCATAGAGAAAGACAGATATTTTTCAAGCATTGACACCATGATAGAAAAATCGTTGCAGGACAGTGAGCTCGCTTTCAATCCCGTGGTAGTGGGAGAAGAGGACCTGAAAAGCATATATAAAAAGGCATATGAGGGATGAACATGCCAGGATATTGGAACCGGATTTTATTTGTAGATCTGTCCTCATCACAAACATGGACAGACTCTCTGGATGCCGAAATATGGGCCAAATACATTGGCGGTGTTGGAATCGGAAGTTATCTTTTTGACAGGTATGGAGGCGATCATGATGCTTTTTCACCATCAAATCCGATAATCATAACTACTGGGCCTCTGGTAGGCACTGCATTTCCAAACACGGGAAGACATGAGATAGTGAGCAGGAGCCCACAGACGAGCCTGCTTGGAGAATCGAATTCTGGCGGGCACTTTGGGTATATGCTTAAAAGAGCGGGTTATGATGGAATCATAATAAAAGGCGCAGCTAGCGAACCAGTCACTATCTTTATAACACCAGAAAAAGTATGGATTGAAAATGCCAGTAGTTTATGGGGCCTGGATATTTACAGGGTACAGGAAAAGATAAAGCAATCTGGGTCATACAGCGTAATGGCGATAGGCCCTGCAGGAGAGAATAAAGTGCTGTTTTCAGCGGTAATGAACGATGAGGGAAGAGCTGCAGGAAGAACCGGAATAGGTGCGGTTTTCGGATCCAAAAACCTGAAAGCGATAGCTGTAAAAGGCAATCTTATTCCTCAATTAGCTAATAAGATCGAATTTAACAAGTTATCATCCAGGCTTGCTAAAGAGATATTTGAAACTCCTATATCTTCAGGATTCAGGAGTTATGGAAGCATGATATGGATCGATGGCGGGCAGGGATTCGGAGATGTGCCGGCCAATTATTTTAAAGATCATGATTTTACATACGACACGCTCAGTGCCATGGCGTTTCACGAATCTTTTAAGGTATCAAGCTACCATTGTTCTTCATGCGTGATAGGCTGTGGAAGAACTATAACTACTGAGACTGGGACGGTAGACGGCCCTGAATACGAAACCGTGGCAGCATTTGGATCTTTGCTGGGTAATACAGATCTGGGAAAGATAGTAGCATGGAACCACGCAGTTAATTCACTGGGCCTAGACTCTATAAGCACTGGCGTGTTCGTGGCAGCATTGAGATCTTACCTGAATACCGGCATTTTGAAAGACAGCAAGATTGTTGAATATTTTGACGGATCCCTGAACAATATCGGGAAATTAATAGAGGATATAGCATATGCGAGAGGCATTGGAAAGGATCTTGCGGTCGGGCTAGAAAAGTTTGCACTGGGAAGAGGCATTGACAAAGACCAGATTGCGACGGTTAAGGGACTGGAGATACCAATGCACGATCCGAGAGCGTTCAAGCTGCAGGGGCTTGGTTATGCAACATCTTCCAGGGGTGCAGATCACATGCAGGCGGACATGTACCAGGTGGATATAGGCGGTGCACATGAAGAAATTGGAATAACGATGGGGGACAGATGGAACGTGGATTCTGATGATCGCGTGATGTCCCTGATAAAAACGCAAGATTACAGACAGGTATACAACTCTGCGATTTTATGTTACTATGCACAACCTTCACCAGCAGACCTGTTGAAAGGCCTGAACCTGGCCACCGGCTCTGAGCTTACTCTTGAAGAGCTTATGCAGGCTGGATCTAACATAGTAACTTTAAAGAGGAAAATAAACGAGTCTTTGGGCCTGAAAAGTGAAGATGACTGGCTCCCAGCATTAGCCAGAAAAAACATTGAAAACGAGCCTGAAGAGTCTGGAACTGGCGATGAGCAATTGAAAGCGTTGCTAGAAAGATATTACAGGCTAAGAAACTGGAGCAGGTAAGCTCATTCAGGAACCAGCAGTTTCACAGCCTTTTTTTCTATGGTTATGGAAATGGGGGTTCTGCCGACCACCTCTCCATCCATCTCTACCAGCTGCTCTTCTCCCTTGAAATCAATCTTGTCAATCTGGAAATCATGAGAATACCCTTTTTCAATGTAAGTGCCATTTATCAGGTCTCTAAGCCGCGTCAACGTTTTTAGCTTAGAAACAGCTTTTAAAATGTGCACGTCCAGCTCTCCATCATTAATCTTAGAGTTCGGTGAAGCAAGCATTCCCCCACCAAAATATTTGCCGTTTGCCACGATTGCCTCTATGCTCTCGAAATTCAAAGATTCAGAATTATGATCCAGCTCTATCCTGAATTTTCTCATCTTCATCACCGTGGCAATCACGCCGATCAAAAACGCGTATTTTCTGTGCTTTTTATGGGTATTTACGTACTCCATAACCTCAGCGCCAAACCCGATCTCGAGAATATTGAGAAAATAGCGCTCTTTTTCCTCTTTATAAAAATATACCTTTCCAACATCGCATAGCACAACCGATCCCTTCAGAGCGCGGATAGTGTCTTCATAGCTTCTTATTCCAACAGTCTTCCCAAAATCCGATCCTGTGCCTAATGGCAAAATCGTGAAATTCACGTTTGAGTTTACCAGCCCGTTAAGCACCTCGTTGACCGTGCCATCTCCGCCGCAGGAAACAATGGTATCATATCCTCTATCAACAGCATCTCTTGCAAGATCCGTGGCATCTCCCGGAAAATCAGTAAACTTATAATCCTGTTCTCCAATGCTTTTAAAAAGCTTGTCTCTTATTTCTTCCCATACCCTTTTTCCTCTTCCGTTGCCGGCAACCGGATTGACTATAAAAAAAGCTTTCATTTAAAAAGATTATGGAAAAAGCACTACATAAATTTTTGTCTAACACTTAGCGATTTTGCATAATTGCTTTCTTCTTTCTTGATTGCTGCATCATCGTATCCAAGCATGTTTTTCAAGACATCGGAACATATATTTAACTTTGACCTTCCTTCATCCGCTGAGAATATTGCAACTCCTTCCCGCCTCCACAATATGTCCTCGATATGATACGCGTGTTCGTATATAATATCATATGCAAAGGTTATTGAATCCTCGCTTACTGGCAACTTATTGTCAGCTAGCAATTTTGAAAGCTCTTCTTTTCTAAAATCTATTTCTCTCTTGTACGAAAATTGCATGAAAGGTTCTTTTTTCAGATTCATCTCCCTTTCTAAGATCTTCGAAACCTTCATTGACACGGTCCTGAATGTGGTTAGTTTTCCGCCCATGATGTTTATGATATTGCCGGTTCTGAACACTTTATATTCCCTGCTTATGTTCCCGAGATCCTGATTCTTTCCAAATAATGGTCTTACTCCTGCAAACACTGAAATTACGTCTTTTTCTGAGAGCGTGGGAATATATGTTTTGACAGAATCGATCAGGTACTTGACATCGTTTTCGTCCACTTCAGGATCTCTTAAGTTTCCGTTAAAATAGGTTTCGGTAGTGCCTATCAGTAACACCTCGCCACGCGGTATTATGAAAATCTGCCTTTTATCGATCGGAGATCGGACCGCTATGCCATTGTTTATGGGAAATAACTCTTTGCTGATCATTATGTGCGCTCCTTTGCTGAGCTTCAAATGTTCTTTCAATTTTTTAGAATACGCATACTTACTTTTAAACTGCTCAAAAAGATTTGCGATCCATGGTCCTGTGGCATTAACCATGAACTTGAATGGAACCCTGAACTCTCTGTTGCCTATCTTGTCAATTACCACCGCCTCTTTTGCAACATCATCAAAAACTATCGATTTCAATTCTGCATAGTTCAGTATTATGGCACCGTTTTTTTCAGCACTAAGAATCGTGTTTATTACCAGCCTCGCATCATTGGCTATGCCCTCTGCATACACATATGCACCTCTGAAATCAATGTTTTCAAAAACAGGCTCTTCCTTTATTATCTCATCTTTGCTCATCCATTTCGCTTTGATGTTTTTAGAAAATAGGCTATATATCCTGAGCCCGAAACCCAGCGAGCTCTTGGACCATGAATACTGATCGATCGGGATCATGAACCCTATCTTCTTTACTGCGTCCGAGTTTTTAAGGAGAAAATCTCGCTCTTTAACAGATTGCCTGACAATTGATATGTTTCCATGAGCCAGGTATCTCAGACCTCCATGTATCAGTTTTGAAGACCTACTGCTAGTGCCTCTCGCAAAATCTTCAGATTCGATCAAAGCGCAGCTGATGCCAATGCTTGATAGCAAATTCAATACACCAGCGCCCGTGATGCCACCACCTACTATCAGCACATCCACGCCCGCAGTCATAGAATTTACAATTTTGTTTCTTTCATCTGTTATATTAATCATATAATATCCCTGAGTTAATGATGTTTTGCGGATCTACGGTTTCCTTGATCAATTTTATCAGCCTGTACGTTTCTCCTTTGTACTCTTTTAGCTCTTTGCCTAGCATTGTTCCTATTCCATGATGATGCGATATGGATCCGCCAGATCTCAAAATAGCATCCAGGACAGTGCTTCTTAGCAAGAACAACGCTTTTTCTTTATTCTGTTCGGTATGAAACAGAAACGTGAAATACAGAGCAGTGCCAGATCGGTATTCATGAGAGGCATGGCTCATTATCATGCCCTGAATGTTGTTTTTTGAAGTAACATCTTTAAAAGCCTGCATAACGTTATTGTAAAGCGTGTTTACAGATCCCCATAGCATGGACGTTTCTATTGTCTCTGCAACTATTCCCCTCTTTAAAAGCTCGTTGTACATGTAGGGCCTGTCATACCTGGTTTTGTACCAGAACTTTGCCGGTGCAGAGCCTATGGACACCCCTTTTTTAAATGATTTATAAGAACTATTTTTATCGTCTATCACGATCAGTAATGCACTTTTTTCCAGCACATTTCTCATGTTCAGGTATCTCTTGAACATCTTCGTTAAAAAGCTGTCTTTGATAGCGAGCATTGAAAGTGCGGTCTCTGTCTCGTCTGACAACCTTGAAACCATGGGAAAATTGCCATGTCTAAACTCTTCTCTCAACGCTTCTATGCCGTCCATGAACGAATGAAACATGTAGCTGTGAAAATATCTGGTGCTTGGAACGGGATTTACTTTTAACCATGCTTTCGTTATCAGGCCATATGCGCCTTCACTGCCTACCGCTAGGTCTGAAACTTTGAAAAAAGCGGATTCTGCAGGTACAGGGTGATCCATGTACGTGCCTGTTGGAGTTATCATTTTCACCCCTATTACCATCTCCTTCATTTTACCGTACCTGTTTGATTCCTGCCCAGCAGCATTGGTGGCAATCCATCCCCCGATCGTGGAATGTTCAAACGACTCTGGAAAATGGCCGAGTGTTAGATTTTCACTGTTTAGTTTCTTTTCCAGCTCCGGACCTGTAAATCCTGTTCCTGCTTCCAGTACAAGTGACTCTTTGTTTATTTTGAAGTCTCTGAAATTCTTGATGTCCAGGCTCACTGAATATTTTCTCTTTTTTTTAGGCGTAAGGCCCTCGGTTACAGAAGTGCCACCGCCAAATATCACTATCTCAATTTCGTTGCCCAGGTTCTTGAACAGGTTTGGCACCTGCTCTTCAGTCGGATATATGACCGCGTCCACGATCTCTATTTTCTCGCCGTTCATTAATCTTATATATTCTGACGCAGCCTTCCCGATAGAATGATAAAATCGGTCTTTAACATCAAATGAGATCCGGTCCCCAGTCATACATTTCAATAGCTGGGTTCTTAAATTTTCATCGATTGACAGAGAAGGAGGCGAATAATACCCATCCCATATGATATTATCCCCGTTCACGTTAAATTGCTTATACAGATATTCATAAAGCTTTGGAGAGGAGTCTGAGAATCTTGACTCTTCACCCCATAACGCAAAAAGTTTGTTATTCATAAGATGAGCATGCCGATCTCTTTATTTTAAATTTTCTGGCGCTCATTTGCTAATAACATATTTGCAAAATAAAAAAACTGAAAATAAGGTCATGGAATATACGCATATTTTGAAGGAAAATCACAAAAAATTAAAAAAAATATTAAAGGTTATTAGGATCAGCCAACTCTAATACCTTGTTTACTTTCGACGCCAGGCCTTTTATCATGTTCTCATTGAAAGCATCCAGCATTGCAGAGAGCATAACCACAAGTTCCAATAGCTTGTCTATTGTGCCATCATTCATCATTACTGTTATCTTTTCAATAAGCCCTGTAAGTTTCTCTGTGCTCAGCAATCCCTGGCTCTCTAAATCTCCAAGTTTGTTTATAAAAACAGTGAGTTTCGGAGCCATTTGTATAAGCTGAACTAACACACCTTTTTTCTGCAGGTCGGATATGAAATCTATAAGTTCTGGCAATCCTTTTTTCTGTAAATCCTCGAATAAATCTATCAATTTTATTAGAGACCCATCTTTCATCAGGTTTAATATTGCGTCAAGCTGCCGGTCCAGTAAATTTCCTTCAAGTAACTTGTTTATTGTGCCTTTTTTGGATAGGTCCATAATCTTAGTATATATTCTGTCAACAGTCTTTTCATCCTGAGAAATTGCGCCCAGTATGTCTAGTAACTTATCTATTGTACCATTTTCCTGGATCTCTATGACCTTCCTGATCACTCTCACCAATTCATCAGATTCTACAAGCCCTAGCAGCTCTAACATTGAATGTTTTGTCGTCTTTGTTGTTTTTTTAGTATTTGCCATATTTATCACCTCATAGTTCAGACTTTACAGACATGCTCCAATACAGTTCATTATACGCAAGCTTTAGCCATTTTGCATATTTTGATGGTAATGATACAACTGGCGGAGTATAGTAGTTCATGTAAAGATAACCCGCCTTGTCCATTGTATGCATAATAAAGCAATATACTGCACCATCATATTTATAAACGGTCCCTGTTTTCTTGATTGTGGCAATGATATTATTTGCCACTACAGCAGCTTCGTACTCGGCTGCAGATCCTGCTTTTGCCACATTCGGGATGTCTGTGTTATCACCAAGAACATAGATATTATCATATTGCTTCGATTTCAAAGTGATTGGATCTGTAGGAATCCACATTGTTGCCAGTCCGGATTCCCTTACAACGTCAGCAGATTTGTTTGGGGCTATAGATATCAAAAGATCATATTTTACCTCTTTTCCCTCTTTTGAATACATTACTTTGTTTGCAGGGTCTATCTTCGTAACATTGAATGGGGAAGTGATCTTTATTCCTTTCTCTTTCATCCATTTCTCTCCCATCGGGCTGACCTTTGGATGCTGATGTGTTCCTGGCAAAGGAAATACATATTCAAACTCCACGTTCTTATTCTCTTTCTTTAATCTGTCATGCAATGCAAAAATTATTTCATACTGTGCCACAGGGCATTTATACGGAATTGATGAAACATGAACCACTATCTTGCCAGATTGGAAGCTGTTTATTGCATCCCTGAGTTTTATTGCCTCATCAAGTGTATAGAACGTGTAAGCGCCTTCTCTGTATCCTGGTATTGCATCAAGATCTGGATATGCGCCCATTGCTATCACGAGAATGTCATATTCCCATATCTTCCCGTCTTTTGTCTGTACTTTCTTATCATTCGGCATGATTTTTACTACTTCTCCATTATCCCCAGAGTAAAACTGTACCCGTTCGTCAAGCAGATCTCTCTCTTTTCTTACAAAGTGTTCGGGCTCTTCTTCTCCAAGAGCTACAAACAGGTATCCTGGCTGATAATAGTGATTTTCGCTTTTGTCAAGCACTACCACCTCTACATCACTGTATTCGATGTTACTAAGTATCTCGTTTGCGACCCTATTAGCTACAATGCTACCAGCAGCACCGCCACCTAAAATCAAAATTCTCATAGATGATCACTCATTTACCATATGTAAAAAATGTATATTAATTTATACATTGGATCAATATATATCTAATATGATAAAACTTTTTACTAAATTTAAAATATATATTTTTAAAAAAGTTATTTTTAAAAAAATTAATTTTTATATAATATTTATTAACAAAAAATGCTCATATTTATTTTTTATAAATCAAAATAATAATAAAAAGTCTTAAAGTGTCAATTAACTGATTAAAAATGAGCCCTATAATATTTTCATTGAAACATTAAGATGGATGAAAATATAATTTTTGACAAGAATAGAAATATTAATAAATGTGCATATTTTTTATGGTATCTATGAAAAATAATTATCAGTACATTGAAGAATTTAAAATTGATAATAAAACGTACAGATATTTTTCACTACCGGCACTGAAAAAACATGGCTATGAAATATCAAAAATGCCCTTTTCTCTCAGGATAATCATGGAATCTATGATCAGGAACGTTGATGAGAAAAGCATCACAACTGAAGAAATAGAAAACCTGCTAAAATGGCCAAACATTGATAAAAGCGGGGAAATATCGTTCAAGGTCTCAAGGGTGGTAATGCAAGATTTTACAGGCGTTCCCGCAGTAGTAGATCTTGCAGCAATGAAAGACGCTGTGACGGCAATGAAGAAGAATCCTAAAATTATCGAGCCACTGGTTCCTGTGGATCTGGTTATTGATCATTCGATCCAGGTGGATCGATTTGGCTCGGTAGATGCCTTAAAGTTCAATGAAGACAAAGAGTTTGAGAGAAACAAAGAACGATACAAGTTTTTGAAATGGGCACAGAGCTCGTTCAAAACATTGAAGATCATACCGCCATCTAACGGCATAATACACCAGATCAATCTGGAGTACCTGGCAAAAGTTGCAATTGTCAACAATGAAGGTTATGTTTATCCAGATACCCTTGTAGGAACTGATTCACACACGACGATGATTAGCGGACTTGGCATTGTTGGATGGGGTGTTGGTGGCATAGAGGCTGAAGCTGCAATGTTGGGACAGCCAGTTACATTTACCGTACCGGAAGTGATCGGCGTGAACCTGCACGGAAAATTGCAGCCGGGGATAACTGCTACGGATCTTGTATTGAATCTTACCGCTATGCTTAGAAAGCATAATGTTGTTGGAAAGTTCCTGGAGTTTTTTGGAGTGGGTATAAAGGAACTATCGGTTCCAGATCGTGCAACTATATCAAACATGTGTCCCGAATACGGAGCAACACTTGCCTTGTTCCCGATTGATGATAGAACACTGGATTACCTGTATTTATCAGGACGAAGCAAGGAACAGATTGACATAGTGAGAAAATATTACCAATTGCAGAAATTATTCGGGGCCCAAGAAGGAATCTTGTACGATCAAGTTATTGATGTAGACCTGTCCAAGATAAACACCGTAATTTCAGGGCCAGCATTGCCACAGCAAAAAGTAGAAATAAACAGAACAAAAGACAGCTTCTTGAGTTTTATAAACGTTTCTGACGCATCCAAGATCAAGGGTACGGGAGTTTTAATGGGGAATAAGGAAAATGTGAGCATTTCTGATGGCGATGTTGTTATTGCAGCCATAACAAGCTGCACGAACACCAGCAACCCAAGCGTGATGATTGCCGCCGGATTGGTGGCAAAGAAGGCTGTTGAAAGAGGGCTTAAAGTCAGTAAAAAAGTAAAGACCAGCTTGGCCCCAGGGTCCAGAGTTGTTTCTGAATACTTGGAAAAATCCGGGCTGCAAAAGTATCTTGACATGCTCGGGTTCAATATTGTAGGTTATGGCTGTACCACATGCATTGGCAATTCTGGCCCGCTGATACCTGAAATAGAGGACGCGATCGTAAAAAATAAGTTAAGTGCTGTAGCAGTGCTTTCAGGAAACAGGAATTTCGAGGCACGAATACACAAAAACGTAAGGGCTAATTACCTTATGTCTCCGCCGTTGGTGGTAACGTTTGCACTTGCAGGAACTATACTGAAAGACATTACTGTAGATCCAGTCGGAATAGACCAGAATGGCAAGCCGGTATTCTTGAAGGAAATCTGGCCAACAGAAAAGGAAATAAACGAGGTTCTATCCAAGTATATCACACGTGAGATGTTCTTGGAAGAATATGCGAATATATACAAGCATAATGAAAAGTGGAATGAGCTATCTTCTAAATCAGGGGAAATATACCAGTGGGAGACAGATAGCACGTACATAAGAAAGCCGCCATTCTTTGACGGGTTCAGGCCTGGAGAAGAGAAATATGAGAACGAGATAAAAAATTGCAGGCCTTTGCTAGTCCTTGGTGATTCTGTGACGACAGATCACATATCACCGGCAGGGTCAATATCGAAAGACAGCCCTGCAGGCAAGTACCTGATCGAACATGGCGTGAGCGTCCAGGATTTCAATTCTTATGGTTCCAGGCGCGGGAACCACGAAGTGATGATGCGAGGCACGTTTTCTAATACCAGGCTCAAAAACAAACTGGCTTCAAAAGAAGGTGGATTTACAAAGAAGCTGCCTGAAGGAAAAGAGATGTACGTTTATGATGCAGCGATGGCATACATGAGTGAGAAGGTACCGGTGATCATATTTGCAGGTATAGAATATGGCACTGGAAGCTCTAGGGACTGGGCCGCAAAGGGCACGTACCTGCTTGGAGTAAAAGCAGTTATAGCAAAAAGCTTTGAGAGGATTCACAGAAGCAACCTGGTAGGCATGGGAGTATTGCCACTGCAGTTTAATGCGGGTGAAGACCTTGCCAGCCTTAATATAGACGTAGAACAGTTATTTACTTTAAAACTTCCAGAAGACTTGAAGCCCGGGGCCAATGCTACTCTGTTTTATACCGACACAAAAGGAGCAAATAGATCCGCTACCTTGAAAATAAGGCTGGACTCAGAGGCAGAAATAGAGTACTACAAGGCTGGAGGAATCTTGCAATATGTGTTGAATAAGCTAATATAACTTATTTCCTATTTTTTTAAAGTTTAGTTTAGAAAAAGTAAATATATTTGAATATATTAGTAGGTCTGATGAAGTATTCGTTATACACGATACTTGTTGCATTGCTGGCACTTGTAATATTCATATCATTATTTATTGGCAGCGTTAGTTTCTCCGTTATACAGGTGTTGAACTCATTATTTAACCCCTCCTCATCATCCATCGTATCTATTATAGTGTGGCAGCTCAGAATGCCCAGGATTGTCCTTGCAGGAATAGTCGGTGCAGCGCTGGCCGTTTCTGGGGTCACAATGCAGGCTATGTTCAGAAACCCGATGGCAGATCCTTATGTGATAGGCATCGCTTCTGGAGGTGCGCTTGGTGCCGCAATAGCCATAGTTTTCAATTTTGTGATTTTTCAATATTTCATGCTGCCTGCCTACGCTTTTGCAGGGTGCATGGTCTCAATGGTAGCAGTATACCTTATAGCAAGAAGCAGCGGGAGCCTTAGAAGTGAAAACCTGTTGCTATCTGGCATTGGAGTTTCCATTTTTTTGAGCGCAATGGTCTCTATAATGCTGTATATTTCCGGGCAGAGGCTGGCGGTTATCGTATTCTGGCTGATGGGTAGTTTTAGTGGCGCTAACTGGATAGAGGTAGAAATTGCATTGCCGATAGTTACGGTTGGCATATTGATAATATTCCTTTATTCCAGAGACCTAAATCCTATGATGCTCGGCGACGAAAATGCACAGTATCTCGGTTTGAATATTAAAAGAACTAGGTGGCTGTTTTTGATACTTACCTCTTTGATCACGGGCACGGCGGTTGCATTTGCAGGTATTATAGGATTCGTGGGACTGATTATACCGCACATTTTCAGGCTCATTGCAGGTCCTGACAACAAGAATCTTGTGGTTCTGTCAATTCTGGGTGGCGCTACATTTATGATATTTGCAGACACCATATCCAGATCTATGATATACATGGAAGAACTTCCAGTGGGCATAATAACGTCACTCATAGGAATACCATTCTTCCTGTATCTGTTGAACAAGGAGGGGAAATATTGGCGATAATAGATGTTCTTAACCTTAATTTCAGCTATCTTTCTAAAAGCATATTGAGAAACATCAATTTTGACCTAGAAAAAGAGCAGATACTGGGTATTCTAGGTCCTAACGGTGCCGGAAAAAGTACCATTATAAAAATTCTTGGCGGAATACTGCCCTATGAAGGAAGCATAAGGATAATGGACCGGGAATTGAAAACTTTCAAGAGGCGAGAACTTGCAAGAACCATGGCAGTGGTTCCTCAAAATTTTGAACCGGGATTTGATTTCAAGGTTAACGATCTGGTGATGATGGGAAGAACACCTTACCTGAAAATGTTCGAATCCATGTCTGCACAAGATCTTGAAATTGTTGAAGAAACAATGAAGCTGACAGACATATTACAGTTACGGGACAAGTCTATTCGCGAGGTATCTGGAGGGGAAAGACAGCGTGTAATTATTGCTATGGCCATAGCACAGGATCCAAAGATCCTGTTGCTGGATGAACCAAATGCGAACCTGGACCTGAAATACCAGATTTCTGTATTTGAATTGTTGAAAAATCTGGTGAGGACTAAGCAAATAAGCATAATGGTGGCGATGCATGATGTTAACCTGGCAGTTAAATACTGCAATAAGATAATGCTGTTAAATAAGGGGGAGATCGTGCAATTTGATACTCCGGAGAAAGTGATCACGGAAGAAAATATCAAAAAAGTATATGAGATAGATTCTTCGATCATAAAAGATGGAAACGGATCTTTATCTTACATAATACCCATTGCAAGATAGATTTTTAAGGTGAGTGCAAGATAGGATCCTTAAAATTAATAAAAAGAATATGCAGCTCAAGGCTGCAATAGTTCTTGAATTATTTATGCGGATTGCTATTGTGAATTTACCGCATTTATCTCATCTTTTATCACGCTGGTTGCCTGCGATTCAGTATAATTTCCATTAATAAATATCTCCACAAATGTTTGATTGTTGTTATAGATGGTAGAACTCCATCCTGCTGTAGTATTTGAGATATTAAAGGTATTATAGTAATAAAGGGAATATATGTATCCTCTGTAGCTGCCCTGAATCGGTGCACCTCCCAGCCATAATAGCTGAGAATCGTAATATATATTTTGAGCGATACTGCTGCTTATGAATACAGTTACTATTATAATGGCGTTTCCGCCAGAGTTGTTTGTAAAATTTGCCATTTTATTGTTCAATACCGCTTTTTGCCCTAAAGTACTTATACTGATCATTAACCGTTCTCCAGTTCCATTCGTTATGTTTTCCAAATTGTACTTAGACCCTAAAATCTTACTCAGATCCTGTGCAGATATGAACGGAGATTGATTGCCCTGTATTAAATCATTGCTTTTAAAAGTGCCGACTACTATTACTGCAGTTATTATTATTGCAATCACTATTAAAGATGCTATCGCAATTCCTAATTTATTCCTTCCTCTGCGTTTTGTTATCGGTGCTATGTACTCTTGCTCCATCTAGTCCCCCTCCTTGCCACAGAATGAAGTTATAATATTTTAATATTATGATTTAAAGTAATAGGTCACTATTCTGAAGTTAAGTTTTCATAAAAGCGAGTATTATCCGTAATTTTTATGGTATCTAAAGGATAGATAATATATTTTATTTTGTAATAATAATAAATTTAAAATATATTGTATTAAAGGCGCTTTCTGTTATATCGTCACTTCATAATCGTGACCAGTTACGATTTAAACTTGAGTTTCCCAAAAACTTAGCATAAAATATTGATAAAATGATGTATTATAAACCGTAACTCCTCAATTTTTAGGTAATATATCTAGCCCTATTTTCGTGATCAATCTTTCTACCTTCTTTGGTATTTCACTATATGCTGTTTTACCGTCACTATATTCCTGCAAATAAATCTTTGACAGTTCAAATAACAGCTCATTTACTGACAGATCCCTCGTTAAATCTGCCTTATTGATTTTATTCATTACCCTGAAATACAGATAAAGCGATACAAATGTTATGAAAAAATACCCTCTCAATGTATTGTCATCCTGCAAATAAGTCTTGTCATTTTCTAGCTCATTTTTCATCCCATCATATGCCTGCTCTATCTCTTCTCTTTGTTTATAAAGCTCGTATATTTGATCACCTGCCATTAACATATTCGTGAGCATCGCTATTTTTCCTAACTTGTTTTCTTCGATCTCCACTTTATTCCCTTTTGATTTGCTCTCGATCAAATTTGAGAACTCTTCTCCTTTCATTTTCACATCCTCATACAGATATAGATAATATTCTCCTATCTTTTTCACTCCAAACCTTATCCCTCGATTCCGGTATACAAATGACTCTTTCATTGGCATTGAATAATCTATGATCTTTAAGTTCCTTCTCAAAGGTTGGATGAACCTTATTCCTTTTTTATTCATTTTTTCTATGTTATCCATCGAGAAAAAAACTCGATCTATTATGATTATACAATCGCTTAGGTCAAATTCTTCCAATACTGATACAAAATATTTGACATCCCTTATGGATCCTGGCATTGCTTTTAGCATTACAGGCTCATCTGAAAATAATAATGCAAAATTGATCTGCCTCAATCCAATATGATCTTTATTGTACCCTTTTTCTGCAAGCCTGATATTTTCTGAATATGAAAATATGGAAGATAAATCTATAAAGATAACGCTCTTTTTACCAATAAGCGTTTTGTAAAACTCTCTCTGTGATGACCAATCTGATCCTATAGATCTCAACTTCTATGAGATGATATTCGGGGACATAGAAGCATCG
>JBMFWH010000016.1:0-29153 GCA_049965455.1 Thermoplasmata archaeon
ACCGTTAGACCTCCTTTATATACTCATAACTAAAAAGTATCGGAAAGTGGTGGATCTCCAAGATATTAAAAGTGTAGATGGTATGTACTTTTTAAAGAAAAACTATCACAAATGCCTTTTAATACATAATAAAAAAGCAAGAAAATAGCAATAAATTTAACGCTTTATTTCTGCCATAGTTTTAATCGCTATATTTATATAATTGTTTTGTTTTCTTATTTATAGTAGGGAAGGGCATTCCCGAATATACGCCTGTGGAAATCGCAATTACTTCGAGATTCGCCGAGATAGTTAGGAAATAACGAAGTATCTGGTCTGTGAAGCAGGAACCTCAAACGCTTTAGCGGGGAGAGGATGTCAGTAGATTTATGATACTGTAACCGGCAGGTGGATGATATATGAAAAACATAGATGATCTGGCAAATCAGGCCTTAGAGCTAAAAAAGAAAGGATTGAGTGATAAAGAAATTGCTACTGATCTGCATCTCTCTACAAATACTGTAATATGGTTGTTATCCAGGGGATTTAAAACTGTGACTGAAAAGCCTAAAGACATAAAAATAGGTTGGAAATCAATAGGAGTATACTCTTCAAGAATAGATAACCTGACAAACATGATGAGTGACATAATCGTAGAAGAGATACAGAGCAAAAGCATAGATGTCGATACAATTGTAGGTATAGCAATAAATGGCATACCATTAGCAACGCTAATATCCTTAACGCTTGATAGGGAACTTGCAGTTTACCGGCCACATCCCACTAGAGAAGATGGTTCTTTTAGCTCAAATTTTGCATCTATAAAAAACAAGAAAGTGGTAATTGTAGATGACGTTTTAAGCACCGGAGAAACCATGAGCAAAGCGATAGAAGATGTGCAGAAAAGTGGTGGAGAAACAGTTTTAGCAATGGCTATAGTAAACAAAACAGGGAAGGATATACTAAACGGTGTGAAAGTGAGATCTTTGATTCGCGCGCAGTTGATAGATTAACCTTTCCTTTTTTTGATATAGTCTCCTAAAGTCATGCTTCCTTCTTTTTTAGTGCCTGCAGACTTGACGTAATCAACCTTTTCTTTGAGCTTGATATTCAGTTCTTTTTCAATTTTTTTGATTAGTTTATCATCAGGTTTACTCTCTTGCCTTTCTATTTTTGACAGCAATGTCTTTTTTTCAAGTAACTTTTTTGCCAGATCTTCAATTGTCAATCTTTTTGCTTCTCGGGCTTTCTTAATTCTTGCCCCAAAATCCTCAACCAGGACTTCTGGCGCATCAAGCTCGTCTCTTGCTGGCTTGTTCACTGTTTTGAGGCGCTGTTGTATTATTTCTGGTGGCAAAAAAGGAAGTTCTTCTGCGGTTGCGGCTTCCACGGGCTTACCAAGCTTTTTACAATCATCGCAAACGTTTAATATTGTTGATTCTATGATTATCCTATTTGCCTTTTTTATTTCTTTACCACAAATTTCACAATTCATACAGCCATTACCAAAAAAGATATATACAGAAGATAAATATATTGTTTATTGTTTAGGTGATGTCTTAACATGGTAAAAGATGGTTCTATTACAGATGGGGAATTAGGATTCGATGAAGAGAAAGTTGAATTGACCAGGCAATTAAAGATTACAGAGGATGAAAAAAGGTTTTTAGAGGCAGAATTAAAACGCTTACAAATAGAGCTTGAGCGCACTAAGCGAGAGCTTAACCGGATGAGGGCACCGCCTCTTTTGCTAGGATATGTCGAGGATGTTTTAAGCGACAAGAAAGCGGTAGTAAAGAGTACTACTGGGCCTTCTTTTGTGGTTGGATTAAGCGAGTTCATAGCGCCTACGAAAGTTAAGGCAGGCGCAAGAGTTGCTTTGAATAAAACTACTTTGGCAGTTATCGGGGTATTACCTGAAAGCTATGACCCTTCAGTGATCGCTGCGGAAATAATTACCAAGCCTGGAGTTTCCTATGAGGATATTGGAGGCCTGGACTCACAGATTCTTGAAATAAAAGAAACTGTTGAAACACCACTTTTAAACCCGGAGATATATAAAAAAGTTGGCATAGAACCTCCAAAAGGTGTGTTGTTGATAGGACCGCCAGGAACTGGCAAAACGTTGCTTGCTAAGGCTGTAGCAAACAATACAAATGCTACGTTCATAAGAACAGTGGGCTCTGAACTTGTGAGGAAATATATAGGGGAAGGTGCAAGATTGGTTCGTGAGATGTTTGATCTTGCAAAAGAGAAGGCTCCTTCAATTCTGTTTATTGATGAGATTGACGCAATTGGTGCAAGAAGACAGGATGCATCTACCTCTGGAGACCGAGAGGTCCAGAGAACTTTGATGCAATTATTGGCGGAAATGGACGGTTTTGATCCTTTAGGAAACGTAAAAATAGTTGCCGCTACTAACAGGCCTGATATTTTAGACGAAGCTCTTATTAGACCTGGCAGATTTGATAGAATTATAGATATCCCCGCCCCAAATGAAGATGCTAGAGCTAAAATATTTAAGATCCATACGAAGAAAATGATTTTACAAAACGTAGATTACGATGTTTTAAGCAAGAAAACCAATAATATGTCCGGTGCAGATATAAAAGCGATCTGCACAGAAGCAGGTATGTTTGCTATTCGTGAGAATAGAGATTATATCACAATGTACGACTTTGAGAAAGCAATTAAAAAAGTATCTACCCAGGAAGAAAATAACAAAAACATAGTATCTGGCCAGATGTTCGCGTGATTGCTTCACATCTCTTCAGGCATATTAAGGCCAAGTAATGAGGCACAGTTCTCGATTACGATTTTAAAGGCCCTCACAAGTGCCAATCTTGCATTTTTCAGCTCTGCGGTACCAGCCTTTAATACGGGACAGTCTCTGTAAAACTGGTTAAATTGCATTGCCAGGTCAAAACCGTATATTGCAATTTTATAGGGCTTATACTCCTTAGCCGAGATCTCTATTATTTCTGAATATTTTGCCAATAGCTTTATCAGTTTCAACTCTTGAGGATCTTTTAACAGCGCTGGTTCGAAATCTTTTAAGTTTTCTTCTTTGTCCAGTATTGATTTTGCCCGCACATATGTGTAGAGAATAAAAGGTGCAGAATCTCCCTCAAAGTTCAAAGCTTCGTGCCAGTCGAAAACTATGCCTTTTTCATTCTGTACCTTTATTATATTATATCTTACTGCGCTGGTACCAATTTTAAAAGATATGTTATCCAATAATTCTGCAGGTACCTCTCTCCTTTTTTCAATCTCTTCTTTAGCTTTTTGCACTGCCTCGTCTATCAAGTCATCTAGATATATCACCTTACCTTTTCTTGTACTCATTCTCCCTTCTGGTAAAGATACAAAGGAGTAAAAAATAGGCACGATATTTAGATCGGCTTCAATCTTTTTTAAAATTTTCATTATTATTTCCGCATGGCCCTTATGATCTTCCCCTAATACGTCAATTAAAAGCTTTGATTCTCTGGCCTTTATAAGATGATATGCTATGTCGCGGGTTAAGTATAATGAAGTTCCATCCGCTCTGAACAAATATACTTTATCTTTGCCTAGCTCAGGTATATCGATATATTTAGCACCTGACTCATCTTTTATGTATGGCATTAATCGCTCCTTTATTTCTTTTACATACCCACCCAAAATTAGATCAGATTCATAAAAAAACAGATCATAGCTTACATTCAGTTTTTTTACACTTTCTTCTATGCCATTCAAAATTCTAGAGATGTATTTCCTTGAATATTGTATTAACTCCGGATCTCCCATCTCAAATTTTTCTACTAACTCGCTAACATTTGATTCTTTTTTTTCAGATTCTGAAGCTTTTTGATAATATTTTACTAATACTCTGTCCTGCTTTCCTGGTTCTTCGCTGATCATAAATTCCCTAATGCCCCAGATCAAGGTAGCGGCCTGTTTACCAATATCATTCACAAAATAGTGAATTATCACTGTATATCCATACTTTTTAAGTATCCTTCCAAGCGTATCCCCGATTATAGTGTTTCTAGCCCGACCAATATGCAGTGGACCTGTTGGATTCGCGCTTGTATGCTCAAGTATTATCGTTTCATTTTTTTTATCAAATGTACCATAATTCATAGCTTCCTTTAAAATCGTTTCAATTGTGATTTTATTGATGTGGGCACTCTTTATGTAAAAATTAATATAAGGCCCTACTGCTATAACATTCTCAAAAAGATCATCTTTTATATTAACGATCTCAGAACTAACTGACTTTACATCTTTTTTTAATATTTTAGCCAGTTCAAAGCAAGGAAAAGATAAATCGCCATATCCTTCTTTGGCATCTATAATAATTGCATTGTAGTTAATTCCGTATACTGCCTTTATTTCTTTTTCTAAAACTTGTTTCGCCCTGTCCTTATACAACTTAATGATGTCCATAACAGATGGATTAATCAGATGATTTTATTTAAAGCTTTTTAATTATAGAAGCTGTCAGACTTTGTGATCTAATTTTATATACTCAACTGCGCATGATTTCCATATACTACTCATAATATATTGTAATTATAGAGTATGTATAAAATCATAATACAGATTTATATGCCATATGACACGGTTCTAAAGAAAAGGCAGGACCATGATCTAGAATGCTGGTTGATAGTTGACAGAGATGCAAATGTAGCAATAAACATAAAAGACGGATCAAGAACTGACACGATCCCTCCATGATATGGAAAATGGAGATCATGGATAGTCTAAAGATCTGGAACAGATGATCGCAATCCATATCTTATCAATTAAAATTTCACCCATTAATAATTGCATTTATATATAATACAAAAAAGATATTATAGGAGAATTTATTAATATTAATCAATATACTCCCTAAATCTTTATTGGTGATTTGAAATATGCCATTACTTAAAAGGAAAAGTACCGTTTCGAGCCTTTTAAAATCTGTCAGCAGTATGTACAATGATGCAAAAGAGTATGAAAAATCCAATCCAGAAAAAGCGAAGTTGACGTACAAGAAAATATTGCCGGCAATCTCGGAATTTGACAATGTTGAGGAGTTAAATCAGAATGCCTTAAAAATATCAGAGATCTTAACGGATGCGGGTATTGCATTATTTAGATTGGATGATAAAGATGTATCTATAGACTATTTTGAAAAAGCTAAGACTTTAGACCCAAAAAATGCAGAGGCATGGTTCAACCTTGGTAAGGTATTAGTAAGCCTGAACAGACAGCTACCATATGCGCTAATCTGTTTAAAAGAGGCTTTTAATAACAATCCTGATAACATAAATGCAAAGATACTTTTGGCAGATATTTATAGGATTCAGGGAGAGAAAGATAAAGCATTAGAAATTTATAAAGAGATTATTAACAGGGTAGATGATAGATTGGATATTATAAATAAGATCTTAAAACTGGATGAAAACAATAAAGATGCGCTATTGGAAAAGGTAGAATATTTAAAGTCAAAAGATAAATTGGATGAACTGCCTGAGATATACAAAAAGTTGGCTATAATTGACAAGAATGAGGAATATCTTGACGAGGGATTAAAACTTTATCCGGATAATCTGGCTTTGCTCTTGGAAAAGGCAATATTCCTGATAAATGACAAGCTTTATACTTATGCAAAAGAGATTATATTAAATATTCTAAACACAGATCCAGAAAATATAGATGCACTTGAGTTAAATGAAAATTTAGACCGATTAATGAACCCTGATAAACCGGAAATAGAGAAAAAGAAAGGTGAGCTTGCATCTAATATCTTTGAAAATATTTTTGAAACAAAAACAGAGACTAAAAAAATGGAAACTGAAACTCAGCCCGACCAAAACATTGATCATGTCAAAAGTTCCATCTTATCAGGTTCTGAAACCCTCGAGCAAGATTTAGATGCCTTTAAAGAGAATTTGAATAAATTGCCTGAAATATTGAATGACTTGGAAGTTCCTGATAATACTCTTGTTAGAATAGTGGAATACTTAATATCCATACAAGATTTTGATGTTGCAAAAGCAATGGCGGCTAGATTAAAAGATTCTCTGAAAAATAATTTTTATAATGGATATATATTGTTCAAAGCAGGGAATATTGAAGGATCAGAGGCTTTTTTCAATGAAATTCTTAAAGTTTCAATGGATCATGCGCCTACTTGGTATTACAAGGCAGCAATAATGGCATGGAAAAAAAATGAAAGTGCTTGTAAAAATTTTTTATTAATGGCTATAAAAAAGGATCCTTCATTGAAATATAAAGCCAGTTCTGAAGAATATTTTAATGTTTACAAATCAAGTCCTTGGTTCAAATCCTTAGTCTCTTGATATAAAATTTTTAAGTTCTTGTTTATTAAGAGCCCCTCTAACTTTTTTCTTGCTCCGATATCCAAGTTCTTCACAAAGTATGCATATGATGGGTTATGTGATTTTTCAATCATTTGATCAACAAGATCTCTGTCCAAGAATTCAATAGTGTATTTTGATGCCATATGCCCCACATTAAGCTTATTTTTTAGTACTAGATCCGTTACTTGTGGCGCATAATGCCCTCCACCAAAACTAATAAATGTGGGCTGCTCATCTTTTTCTAATGACATAATGGTCTTTGCGATTGCATAACCCGCATCTTTATTATTCCATTCTTTTTCCGAGGCCCCGATCTCAATAAAAAAAGTGTCAGTCTGCAATGCTGGGCCATGATGGGTAACTTCTAACGAAATTTGGTATCCTTCAACTTTATTCTCTTTCATAATTCTTAGAGCTTGAGACATAAGAGATGGATCTGTACCTACCAGGATCTTAGGCAAACCTCCTAGATCTGCAGTATTAAAATTGCCTACCGGATGTACAGTCAGGCTCTTTATTTTCTGTTTGCTTTCGTGCTTAGATGCCACGATAATGCTGTCAAAAGATATTTTCAAGCTTTTTTTTAATTTAATGTCAATAAAATTAGCATATGTTTTATTCCCTTCAATCTTTATCAGATAATATTTTTCATTATTAAGTACTCTTTTTCCTTCAAAATCACCAAAAGAATCAAAGTTACCCAAATTCAAAAGGTTCTCGTAAATATTCATTGATGCAGGGTCCTCTTCTGAAAATAGTATTAAAATCACACTATATCACAAATGCTTAGATGCGTTTTAAGTTGATAAAATTTCTTATTGAAGGATATAAATATAAGATTATACTAAAGATAAAACATGGATCTATTCTCAATTTTTTATGATCTCGTAAAACAGATCCCAGCTGGAATGGTATCAACTTACGGGCTTCTAGCAAATGCATTGGGTGATCCCATCGCTGCACGCGCGGTAGGAGTAATGTTATCTCAGAACCCCGAGCCAGTTATTGTTCCTTGCCATAGAGTTGTCAGTTCAGATGGGTCGATTGGTGGATTCACACACCCAAATGGCATTTCAGAGAAAATTAACCTCTTGGAGAGAGAAGGAATAACTGTGGAAAGAGGTAGAATTGTAAACTTTAAAAACATGCTATTTACAGACTTTAGGTCTGATTATCCACTTCAAAAGTTAAAAGAAGAACAAATTGAGCTGTCTAAAAAAGTGATTTTGCAGGATCATATCGATTCATATTCTGTTACAGGAGTGGACGTTTCATATCTTGGGAATTTAGCATTCATGGCCTTTGTTAAATTTAATTTTAGCACTGGTGAAATTTTAGCCACCGAGACTTATATCGACACTGTTTCTTTTCCTTATATTCCCACCTATTTTTCATACCGAGAAGGAGACTTGATATTAAAACACGCAGAAAGGGATGGAATATTAATTATTGATGGAAATGGAATACTGCATCCCTCCAGACTCGGAATAGCATCATATGTCGGGGTAAAACTAGATGTTGCTACAATAGGTGTTGCAAAATCTCTTTTAACAGGAAATGTTTCAGACAACAGGATATATTTAGATAATACTCTCATTGGCATCAAACTACTAAAAAATTATATTTCTCCAGGTCATAAAATATCTATTGAAAGCGCATACAGGATAATAAAAAATCTGACGAAAAAAGGCTCGCCAGAGCCCATAAAATTAGCTCATAACGCTGCTAAAAATTTAAGGAATGAGTACTGCGGCGGCCACTGTAGTGGTCCATTCTGATGGCTTCTCTACTGTTGTAGTGCTTACAGTATGTTGCGTTAGCAATATTCTATCATCGAGCTTGTAAATACCTTTAGTTTCATCCCATATCAGGTGTGATTCTATGCCTATTGTAGACGCAAGCATCTCTGCCGCCAGATCTTCAGCAAACTCTCCTGCCGTCTGCTCAGTTTCTCCAAAACTGTGATGTTCGCTTAAATAGCCGTACATTTTTCTATCTTTAGGAATCGCCAACCCTACGGCAGCAGATATTAATCTATTCAGTTCATCTGAAGAGTTTTGTGCAAGAACCAAAAACATGATTTGCCCGGGCTTTAAAACTGACAATCCTTCCTCTTTCGATATTATCTCTGCGTTAGGGGGGATTATCGAGCTGACTTCAACCAGGTTAAACTGCGCAATTTCCGCATCTCTTAAGGCTCTTTCAAAAGATCCCAATTTACTTTTATGTCTTCCAATTCCTTTGGTAAAAAAAACTTTTGATGGAACAATAGTAAACATAATAATAACCTTTAATCCAAATTTGAAATTTTTATCTCTTCTGTTGAGATTTCAGGATATGTTTTCTCAGGTGCATCAATTCCTCTCTCAACTATGCATTGAGATACTTTTGTAGGTTTCAGGTATTTTTCTAGGATAGAAAATGCACTATATGCCTGCTTTTGATCTCCGCAGGTAAAAATATCTAGCGTGACCAGTTTATATTCCGGCCATGTGTGAAAGGATAAATGAGATTCTGCAAGTAAAATTACGCCAGAGCATCCTTTTGGCCTGAACTGATAATAATCGGAAGATATTTTAGTAATTTTAGCCTCTTTAACTGTATTCTCGAATATAGGTTTCATGCTCTCTACATAGTTCAAAATTTCTTCGTCTACTCCGTAGAAGTCCAATATTATGTGGATTCCAACTACCATCTTTTTTTAACCTCCATTAAAGGTTTATCTCTTTAATGAGAATGATAAAAACAATTCAGATGATTAAATTTGCATATTTAAGGTTTTTTGTTTTTTTGCCCGTTTTCTTTATATTTTTTTACAAATATTTTAACACGCTCTAAATATATAATATTAAAAATATATATATAATATAAATATTTTTTTTAAAAAATTAATTATATAAAAATAAAAGGTCTGTATATTTAGCTTTAAAAGTCTTTATTGTAAATACTTTTAGGCAAATTTTATTTTTTTATTTTTTTCTTATTAATATTTTTATATTATTATATATAAGTTATCAGTTAATATTTAAAATTTTAAAAAAAATAAATTTAAAAAAAATAAATCGGGTAACATATAAATAATAATAATAGTATATATATTGATTTTTTATATTACGAGGCGTTACATTTAAATTATTAGAATTTATAATCCCTTTTATGGTAGATGAAAAATTATTAAAGTACTCAGACAAGCTATATGACAAAGAAGAGTTTTCTAGGGCATTAAAAGGATATTTACAGATATATTCAGATTACAAAGAAAATGATACCATATTTTTGTCAAACTTACTTTTGAAAATTTCACAGTGTTATCTATATAATTCCCCTGCGGATATTTCTAAGAGCAAAGAATATGCTGAGAAAGTTTTAGAGATTCATATTAAAGAGAGGGACGACTTAAAAATAGCTAAAGACCTCATATATCTGAGCACTATAGATCTCGAAACTGACCAGAAAAATGCGGAGCAAAATTTGCAAAAAGCGCTGGATTTGGCCTTAAAAAATAAAAACCAATATATAGAGGCGGAAGTATTCAACCATCTTGGAATACTTTACTGGTCGGACAAAGAAAAAGCAATGGAGTATTTTAAAAAAGCCAAAGAGATATCTGAAAAAAACAAAGACTTAGAGAATTTTGTCTTATCATTACAAAATATAAGCTATTTAGAAAGAGATCATGGAGAACTAAGCAAAGCACTGGAATATTTAATGTCAGCAATTGACCTCATAGATTCATATACCAAATCCCTCAAAAAAACAGAGAGAAAAGCTTTTAAAAATTCATATTCGGACATCTATGACTCTGCAGCAGACTTGGCCATGGAAATGGAGGATGTCGAACTGGCAATGAGCATTGCTGCCAAATTGAAAGATTATTGAATTATGGATTTAAAGGCAAAAAGAGCATGGGATCTAGAGTACCGTAGAAGAGGAATATTGTGGAGAGGCAAGAATTTCAATTTAAATGATATTTTAATGTTTTTAAACAAGGACGATTTTATACTGGATCTGGGCTGTGGAAATGGTAAAACCCTTACCCCAATTTATGAAGAGGGATACAATATTATAGGATTGGATGTATCTATTTATGCCCTAAAGCTAATAAGAACTAATACTGAATTAGTGCAGGGAGATATTTTATCACCACCATTTAAAGATGAAACTTTTGACAAGATTATAATGGTACATATATTGGATCATTTTTTGAAAAACGAACGAGAGAAAATTATTAATCTTGCATATAATCTATTAAAACATGATGGCATATTGTTTTTGGAAATATTCGATATAAATGACTTCAGGGCCAGTAAGGGAAAGCTCATAGAAGAATATACATATTTGAGGGGAAATAAAATATTTACACATTATTTTGAAGATCTTGAGATTCTAAATTTATTAAAGAATTTTGAGATCATAGATAAAAAAACTTACGAAAAAGACAGATTTATAAATAAAAAAATATATAAAAAAAATTCTTTGCTCTACATAGCTAAAAAGTATTAATGGGCCTTGTCAGATCTTCGTTGATAATCACAATCTGTCGTAGGTCAATATTGATCTGAAAAGTATTCACTTTAAAATTATCCAAAAATTTATTGTGCATCGAATTAACAATTATGCAAAATTTTCAACGGAGAATTGACAACTTCCGTTAATAAAAACATTTTTATTTAATGTGAGCATTAAGTATACGTTTAGAGAAAAAATAGGTGAATAATTAAATGGAATACAATGCAGATGAAATTCAGGTTTTAGGTGGTGTCGAAGCTGTTCGAAGAAGGCCGGGAATGTATATTGGAAGCACGGATCAGCGTGGGCTTCACCATTTATTGGTGGAAATAGTGGATAACAGCATTGACGAGGCACTTGCCGGAGTATGTAAAAACATACACGTCACACTTTACGGAGACGGAATAGCAAGCGTCGAAGATGATGGTAGGGGAATTCCTGTAGAAATCCACCCGGTATATAAAAAACCAGCACTGGAGATCGTGCTCACAGACCTTCATTCCGGCGCAAAATTTGATAAGAAAGTATACAGTGTATCTGGCGGATTGCATGGTGTGGGTGTGCACGTGGTAAATTTTCTTTCTGAGTGGTTTAAAATATATATTAAAAGAAACGGGAAAGTATATTATCAGGAATATTCCAGGGGAACGAAAATGACAGAGATCCTTGAGGTTGGCACAATCACCGAAAATGGCATCCTATGGGATGAAAAGTACAAGGAGGATCTCATAGAGAACAGTTCTACTGGTACTTTTATAAAATTCAAGGCCGATCCTTTGATTTTTGAGACCTTAGAGTTTGATTATGAAACAATTAAAGGAAAATTAAGGAATATGGCCTATTTAAATAAAGGGCTGAGAATAACCCTTAAAGACAAAGTATCCGCAACGTTTGAAGAATATAAGTATGATGGAGGGATAGTTGAATTTGTCAAGTTCTTGACAGAAGGAAACATGCCTATCCACAAAAATATTATTTACTTTGAAGAGAAGATGGACTCTATCGTAGTCCAACTTTCTATGCTTTACAATAACACTTCTTATGAAACTCTCTTAGGTTATGTAAATGACATACAAACCAGTGAAGGAGGTACGCATATTAGCGGATTCAGAGCCGCGCTGACTAAAGTTATCAACGATTATGCCAAGGAGCACCAGCTATTAAGAGAGATAACTTCTATAACTGGAGATGACGTTAGGGAAGGGCTTGTATGTGTCATTCAGATCATGCACCCTGAGCCGCAATTTGAGGGGCAGACAAAATCAAAGCTCGGGAACAGCGAGGTTAAGGGTATTGTTACTTCCGTTACTACTAAAAATCTAAAACGCTTTTTTGAGGAACATCCTGAAGATGCTATGAACATTGTCAAGAAAATCGTTATTTCAGGTATTGCAAGGGAAGCTGCAAGAAAGGCTAGAGAAAATGTAAAAAGAAAAGAGATCTATGATACTTTTGGTCTGCCAGGCAAACTCGCCGACTGTTCAGAAGAAGATCCAACCAAAGCTGAACTTTTCATTGTTGAAGGTGATTCTGCAGGAGGATCGGCTAAGCAGGCTCGCAATAGAAATTTCCAGGCAATATTACCATTGCGCGGAAAGATTTTGAACGTAGAAAAAGCGTATGAGGAAAAAGTGTTTAGAAATGAAGAAATTAAAGCATTAATATCTGCTGTAGGCACTGGCGTAAATAATAATTTTGATATCACAAAATTGAGATACAATAAAATAATAATAATGACGGATGCGGATGTTGATGGAGCACATATACAAACATTATTGCTTACTTTTTTCTACAGGTTTGCAAGAGATCTGGTCACTATGGGTCACATATTCATTGCCCAGCCACCATTATATAGAGTACAGAAAGGCAAAGACGTAAGATATGTTTACACGGAAGATGAGAAGAACATTGCTGTAAAAGAGCTTGGCAAAGACGTTACTATACAGAGATTCAAAGGGCTTGGGGAGATGAATCCTCAACAGTTATGGGAAACTACCATGAACCCTGAGACTCGAAGGCTTCTGAAAGTAAGCGTTGAAACCATGGCTGAAGCAGACCGCTTGTTTTCTATCTTGATGGGAAGCCTAGTAGAACCAAGAAAGGCTTTCATAATAAGACATGCGAAAGAGGTACTTAACTTAGATATTTAGGGGGAATTTGTTATGCCAGAAAAAATTACTGCTATTGAACAGGAAATGCGAAGATCATACATGGACTATGCAATGAGCGTGATAGTTGGCAGGTCTCTGCCTGATGTTAGAGACGGCCTGAAACCTGTGCAGAGAAGAATATTGTATTCTATGTATGAATTGAATTTGGAACATGATAAACCATATAAAAAATGTGCTAGAATCGTGGGAGAGGTTATGGGTAAGTATCACCCTCATGGAGATACTGCCATATATG
The DNA here is from genome assembly GCA_049965455.1 of Thermoplasmata archaeon. Taxonomy (GTDB): domain Archaea; phylum Thermoplasmatota; class Thermoplasmata; order Thermoplasmatales; family ARK-15; genus JAVRLB01. Next base: position 13,251 of record JBMFWH010000016.1, read on the forward strand.
ATTCTATTGTTCATATGGCTCAAAATTTCTCTCTGAGATATCCACTTGTCGATGGTCAGGGCAATTTTGGCAGCATTGACGGAGATTCAGCCGCAGCTATGAGGTACACTGAAGCACGTTTGACAAAGATCTCTGGGGATATGCTGGATGATATTGAAAAAGAGACTGTTGACAAAGTTCTAAACTTTGATGGCTCACTCGAGGAGCCATTACTGTTGCCTTCCAAAGTTCCAAATCTACTGATTAATGGAACTTCAGGAATTGCAGTGGGTATGGCTACCAAGATGCCGCCTCACAACATTTCTGAAATTTTAAATGCCGTAATATATTATATTGAAAATAGAGACTGCGATATTTTGCAACTTTTAAATTTTATAGAGGGCCCGGACTTTCCAACGGGTGGCATTATTATTGGGCATAGCTCTATGCAACAGGCATATATTACAGGCAGGGGATCTTTTAAGATACGATCAAGGTACCACACAGAAAAACATGAAGGGCATGTGGATCTGGTGTTTACAGAGATACCTTATGAAGTCAATAAATCAGAACTGTTGAAAGCTATTGGTGCACTGTCAAAAGAAGGCACTTTAACTGGCATTATAGGTTTAAAGGATGAATCCAATAAAGAAGGGATCAGAATAATTATAAAAGTAAAAAAAGATGCAAATACAGATGTAATATTGAATCAATTATTTGAGCATACACCATTAGAAATATCGTACAATGTTATAAATCTCACTCTTGTAGACAATGTTCCGAAGATCCTAAACTTAAAAGAGCTTATTTCTGAGTTTGTCAAGTTTAGAATGAATATCATAATAAAGAGATCTGAATTTGAACTTAGAAAGGCGCAGGAAAGAGAACACATCGTATCAGGGCTAATTAAAGCATTGGATCATATTGATGAGATCATCTCTTTGATTAGAGCATCTAAAGATACTTCCGTTGCCAAGGATAATTTAATGAGCAAATTTGGTTTTACAGAGATTCAGGCTAAAGCCATACTTGATATGAGACTGCAGAAACTTACAGGGTTAGAAAGAAAGAATCTGGATGATGAAGAAAAAGACCTGCTAAAAAACATTGAATCATTAAAGGAGATTCTGAATAACGAACTCCTGAGATATAAGATCATGAAAGATGAATTTCTAGAGCTTATAAGAAAATACGGCGACAGTAGAAAAACTGAGATCTTGAAAGAGGAGATAGAAAGGAGAGAGACTGAAGACTTAATCCCATCGGAAGATGTGGTTATTTTGGTAACCAGCAACGGATACATAAAAAGGATATCCATGCAAGAATACAGGACGCAAGGAAGAGGCGGGACTGGAATCTTGACAGACAGCGATGAAACTGACTTTACAAAAGACCTTTTTATTGCAAATACTCATGACTACCTTCTATTCTTTACAAATCTGGGCAGAGTATACAGCATCAAGACCTACATGATCCCACAGACATCCAGAAGAGCCAAAGGAAAGGCTATTGTCAACTTTCTGCCAAAATTGCAAGACAACGAAAAGGTTCAGGCCACAATACGCGTATCTAAGTTCGAGGGCACTTACATTCTGATAGTTACTAAGAAAGGAATTGTTAAGAAAACGCATATTGAAGAATATAAAAACATACGCGTTAGCGGAAAAATTGCAATTACCTTAAAGGATAGTGATGAGATTGTGAGCATAAAGCTTACGAATGGTGAAAGCGATATATTTATAGGCTCGAAAGAGGGGAAGGTTATTAGATTTTCAGAAGCAAACATAAGGCCCATTAGCAGGACAGGCATGGGCGTACGTGGCATAAGGCTGAAGAAAGATGATCAGGTAATTGGTAGTTGCCTGGGTTCTGAAGGCACTGAAATATTTACCGTGACGGAACTTGGAAAAGGTAAAAGGACCAAAATCGATAAGTTCAGAAAAATTAAGAGAGCCGGAGCTGGTGTTATAGGGCATAAGATTACAAACTTAACTGGCGCTATGGTGGATATATTATCTGTAACTGAGGATGATGAAGTGATGATCATTACCAGAAATGGTAGCACCATACAATTTAAGATCAAGGAAGTTTCATTACTGGGAAGACAGACAATGGGTGTAAAACTGATTGATTTAAAAGAGAACGATTTTGTGTCCGCAGTTACAAAACTGAAAACAGGTCAGTAAGCTTTCACACCTTCTTTATCCATTTTTACCAGATATGCTTCCCAGCCCCCGTCCTTTAATATTTTTGATACTTCATCCTTCTCATCAGTGAGCACAATGATACAGCCTCCGCCACCCGCGCCTGTAATTTTAGCGCCGTATGAATATTTTTCAACTTCGTTTATCATGTTCTGTATCTTCGGGATGCTGACTCCTAGAATTGACAATAATTTTTGATTTTTTTTCATTAGATTTCCCAATGTTTCATAGTCCCCGTTTTTTAGAGCGGGAATCGAAGAAACTGTAATATCTCCTATTTCCTTTATAACCTCTCTTGCAAAACTGCTGTTATTTACATATCTCCTAACTTTTTCTACCTGCTCATGAGTTATTCCTTTTATGCTTGAACAACCTATTACCAGCGAGAGCTGGCTGATATCTATATTGTTTAGGTACCATCTATTCCCTTCTTTTTCAATTTCCCATAATAGAGCTGTTGGTTTATGTCTGGATACCAAAACCACACCGCCTGAAGTTACCGTAGATGTATCAGTAGGACTTGCTGTACCCTGCACTAAATATTCTACCTCAAAACTGTCTTTTGCTATTTTTTCTTTGCTCCAATCATTCTGCAACGCTAAAATAGAAGAAACAGTAGAAACCGTAATGGATGCTGAAGATCCCAGACCAGATGCATGTGGTATCATGCTCTTTGTAGTTACATTCAAAGGCCCTTCCTTCCAGTAAAGTTCTATGGCTTTTTTTATGTAGCTATGAAACTTGGAATCTGGAACCTCCCCGTTTATCAAAAACTTTTCAGCCCGATTTATCTTGACCGTGCTTCTTATACTTATGGCCATCGCTATGGCTGGCTCTCCATACACGACCGCATGCTCTCCGAACAATATTATTTTTGCCGGCGCTGTTGATTCCATACAATATGCACAATGAAAATCATATTATTAATATTTTTCAGATGTCCCACAAAAAATATAAATCATAGATATCATATGTTTTAAACTATGAGATATTTCAGCGCATGCCCAAAAGACTGCTATGACTCTTGTTCAATATGGACGGATATAGAGGATAAACTATATATCAGTGGCAATAAAGAACATCCAATAACAAATGGATTCTTGTGCTATAAATCCAAATTTTTTGTGGACGCATATTACTCGAAAAAAAGAGTGCTTTATCCGATGAGAGCAGTAGGTAAAAAGGGAGAGGGAAAATTTGAAAGATTGGAATGGAATAAAGCATTAGACATTATTTCTGATAAAATTAAAGAGACTATAGACACTTATGGCCCCAAAAGCATATTAAACGTAGAATATGCCGGCAATAAAGGGTTGATTTCATATTATTTCCCGCAACGTTTTTTTAATTATCTTGGCACTGCGAAACTATTGCACAGCATATGTGACGAAGCCGGTGCTAGAGCACTGGAACAAGTGTATAGCTCTTTCAATAGCGTGGATCCATTGGATATCCTGAATTCTGAATTGGTCATATACTGGGGAATTAACAGTGTTTGGACCAATGTTCATGGCTATTACCTTACTAAAAAGAGCAAGGCGTTTATGGTAGTAATAGACCCTTTAGTCACTGAAACTTCTAAAAAAGCAGATTGGCACATAAAAATCAATATAGGCACAGATATTGCACTGGCCCTTGGATTGGCAAATTACATTATAAAAAATAAAAAATATGATGAGCATTTTATAAGTATGTCAACGATCGGTTTTGAAAATTTTGCAGCAAAAATTGAAAAGTACAGTTTAGATTATACCTCCTCAATCACAGGCATTAATAAGGATGATATTGTATCTCTGGCAGAGCTTTATCTGACAAAAAAAAGCATTATACAGATAGGATATGGATTTCAGAGAAGCTTGCATGGTGGGGATTGCGTTAAGGCAATTTCTATATTGCCAGCACTTCTGGGTAACATGAATGGAATCATATACAGTCTTAATACTGACCTGGATTATAAATACCTTGCTGGCTCAAATAATGATAGGGTCCTGATTAAACAGTCTCAACTCGGAAGAGAATTAAAAGATAAAAACATCAAGTTTATGTTCGTATACAATAGTAATCCATTTGCTACTTTACCAAATCAAGAAACCCTTAGAGAAGCAGCTAAAAGTGATCTGTTCATTGTTGTTCATGACCTATTTTTTACTGACTCTACTGATTTTGCAGATATTGTTTTGCCTGCTACTACTTTTTTTGAGCAAAATGATCTGGTAGTTTCATATTTTCACAATTATATCAACTTGAACCAGAAGATAGTAGAGCCAAGAGGAGAGTGCAAGTCAAACTATGAACTGTTCACGTTGCTGGCAAAGCATATGAATTTGCCTGACCCTGCACTTATAGAACCGGAATCTGAGATCATCTCGAAGGTACTAAAACAGTTAAATATAGACTCAAAAGAATTTTATAGCCATGGATTTGCAAGGTTCAATGTTCCAAATTCCAGTGGAAAGATAAATTTTAATTATATAGATACCGGCATGGAGCAGAATCTTAAAGACGGAAAGTTTATATTTTTAAGCTTAACTCACATTAACTCCGTGAATTCACAGTTCAATATTTTAACTTCCTTTGATACTGCTTTAAGATTCAACAGAAACGATGCTTTAAATTTAGGGATTAAAGATGGAGAGATGGTAGAGGTAAAAAGCAGCACTGGGTCTTTGAATATGGCTGCACTCATATCTGATGATGTTCCAGAGGGGGTAGTGGTTTCATATAAGGGTGCTTGGCCAAAATTGTATGATGGGAAAAACGTCAATTTTGTGGTCGAAGACCTGGTTCAGGAACGCTATGGATCTGGAACAGCGCTGCAATCCACCCACGTATCTATAAAAAAACTTTAGATAAGAGAATATTTGCAGATTTCTCTATATTCACATTTTAAACATCGGGCTCTGTCATTATGATTTCTATATAACTGTCCTTTTGGCGGGTATCTCTGAATCTCTTTAATCAGCTCTATTACTCTTTCTTTTAATGTGCTGTCGATCTCGATCTCGAATGTTCTGTTACTGTACCTTATAAATCCCCTGTCCACCTTTGTTTTAAATTTTTCTTCTGCTAAAATTGCATACGCAGCCAATTGCATTATGTGACTGTTAAAAGGAATTGCCGGAGCCTCTCTTGACTTAAATTCCCATACTATGATCTCGTTGCCTTGCCTGGTAATCCTGTCTGGTTTTCCTACCAGCCCTAGAGTCTCTGAATACAATGAGGTTTGAGCCCTTATTTCCATATCTGCATATATCTCATTTCCCCTTAAACCTATTCTTTTTAATGATCTTTTAGAATGTATATATGCCAAGATTGAGAGGATTAATAAGATTAAAATAACTGCAATAAAAACGTAAATATTCCAGAGATCCATAATGTCACCAATAATATTATCATTAAAAATAGTATCAGATATTTTAATGCTGATGCAAATCTATGCGTTTTAACGATTCTTTCTCCCATTTTCTTATGCATCGCTTCTCCTCTTTCGAATGCCGAGGTTCTTTCTGCCTCTTTCTCTCTTGACACCTTTACGCCTTTAACACGATAGTACCATTTCAAAGAACAGAATTCAAACTCGGAAATTTCAGATGCTCGAACTGTTCTCATTTTATACCACTCAAAATCTTGTCTTTCACAGGGCCTATGAATTCGGATATATCAAGGTTTAGCTCTTTTGCATATATTAGTGCGGCTATCTCTATGGTTACAAATTTCATTTTACCCTTGATTTTATTCACGTTTTTTACAATTTCGTTTCTCTGCATTGTTACTTTTTGCTCTATATGTTCCAGTATTTCTATAAAAATATCTTTCTGCATTGTCGGTGGTTTATATTCATCAATATCTTTATCACTTATCTTCGTGTCTAATGTCACCTGTATGTCCTTGAAAGAGAACGTGGGTACATAATTATCGTTATCTTTCTGCAATAGCCTGATTTCTAAGCAAATGTCTAAAAACTTTTTGAGATGGTCTGGGCTAAGCCATTGTCTATCATATACCAGGCTTTTTTTAAAATCTGACTCTGTCAGCTCTTTTTTATCCAGTTTCTTTGAAACTATGTATATTATTTCTTTAAACCGCTCTATCATATATCACACCTCTTAAAAATACTGGCTTTGCAACCTCCAGTTCTCTATCATCAAGATCTTTATTATATATAATATACTTGCCACCAGACAATTTATATTTTTTTAATTCTACAGAGTCATCTAATTTTATGGCTACCTGATCTGTATATTTTAAGATCTCATCGTTTTTTCTGTAAAATTTTGATTTTGGATCTAGTACCACTATTTCACCACCGGCTACCAAGAGATCTACCAGATCCCTAATCTTTTTTAGATTTGCCTCAATCCAAAGCTTATATATGTCCCCTAAATCTGTGTAATATTTAAAATTAAATTCTTTGCCTAAAAAAGAGTCGTAATCATAAAGATATAAGGTTTTTGAGCTGGTACTGCTTATCAACTCTTCTACGCTACCAAAGCCCTTTATTTTCCTCTTATATATCAAAATGGCAGGTATCTCTATCATCATCATCCATATTACTATTCTGCATAAATATTTATTGTGATCCTTTAAAATAGCTCACTGTTGCAATCGGTGCTTTCTCAATCAATTTTTCACTCGCCTTGATTATTTTTACGTCTCTTACATAATATCCAAGCTCTGCTTTAACTTTCTCTCTTATCAGTCTTATAAAATCAGCATTGTTCTTTGTAACTCCACCACCCATTACAATTGCTTCCGGATCGAAAATATTTATTATGTTTGCAATAAAAATGGCTATGTACCGGGCTGTTTCTTCAACGAGCTCTGTTGCAAGTTTATCTCTTGATTTCTTGGCATTAAATATTGCTTTTGCATCCAAGTCTCTTAGTGAAATGGTATTTAATATGGAGCTCTTATCCGGCAATTTTTCTTTCGCTCTCCTTGTTATAGAGAATCCAGATGCGAGGGCTTCCACGCACCCTTTTCTGTTACAGCCGCACAATGGCCCGTCTGCCATAATGACCATATGCCCTAGCTCTCCCGCCCATCCATTGTGTCCCTTGTATAACTTATCATCTATAATTATGGCACCTCCAATACCAGATCCAACTGTTACATATACAAAATTACTTAAATGATCTTTCCCAAATATCTTCTGCGCCAGGGCCTGGGAATTTGCATCATTTTCGAGGTATATTTTTTTGTGAAACCTGGATTCTAATAATCCTAAAAATTTTACATTGGCTAGATTTGGCAAGTTTGGAGAATATACAATCGTTCCTTCCTTTATGATGCCTGGGAAGGTAATGCTTATGTATCTAACTTCTTTATATTCTTTCTCGCTAACTATTTTATTTTTAAGCCTCCATAATTGACTAATTAATATGCTTATTGTTTCTCCATGTTCTGTTTTTTCATAAACTTTTTTGGTAATGTTCCCGGTAAGATCCCCTAGAATCCCGATGATTTTGCTGGCACCGATTTCAAACCCTAATATCATGTCCTTTTGATGTTTTTTTACCATGATATCTCAATAATTACGTTCATTAATAATATTTTGCATTTAGGGTGGTTATGTGAAACTAATCATTTAATAATATTCTAAAAAGTAGGGCTGCCTAAGAAAACATTTTAAGCATATTAAATATATAATGAATTTACAGGCCATTCTTTATTGCTTTTTAATCATTATATTCAATTTGAATTTTCAAGTTTAATGATTGAAAATTAGCGGTGGTTAAATTTAAATATAATAGATATAATATGGGAGTAATATGATGTTAGAGTTAAATGGATGGGATCTTAACCTGAGATTTTCTGCCTCTCATTTTATACCTTTCCATGGCAAGTGCTCTAGATTGCACGGCCATGATTATGGAGTGATAGTTAGGATTTACGGTAGCATAAACGACAAATACATGTTGATGGATTTTATAGAGATAAAACAAATACTGAGAGATTTACTGGAAACCCTCGATCATCGTGTCCTAATCCCGAAAAAATCAGATTTTATGAATGTTCAGACCATAGAAGATCGTGTGATTGTATCGTTCTCTGACAAAGAATATGTTTTTCCTATTGGAGATGTAGCACTATTAGACCTGAATGTTACTACTGCTGAATCCTTATCAGAGTATATTCTAGATACATTAATTGCCAAAAATATATTTGAGTCTAATATTGAAAAGGTAGAGTTAGGAGTAGAGGAGGGTAAAGGGCAAGGCGCGTATACCTTCAAAAATATTAAAAGTGGGAAAAAATGAAAGTAGTTAGTTTATTGTCAGGAGGATTAGACAGTACTACGGTTACCGCTTACGCCTTATCTAAACATTATGATGTTTTTCCCTTAACTTTTTTATATGGGCAGAGACATAAGAAAGAGTTAAACAGTGCAAAAAAAGTTGCCGATTTTTATAAGCTGCCTTTGAAAATCATAAAATTAGACCTGCGTGCAATTGGAGGCAGCGCTTTAACCTCTAATATTCCGGTACCGGAGCAGAGAAATATTGAAGACATGTCTAATAACATACCTGTAACCTATGTTCCGGCGAGAAATACAATATTTTTATCATATGCTTTGGGCTTTGCAGAAGTCATAAATGCCAAAAAGATATTTATCGGAGCTAATGCAATAGACTATTCCGGGTATCCAGATTGCAGGCCTGAATATTTCAGAGCATTTAATAAACTTGCAAATCTTGCAACCAAAGCAGGAGTTGAAGGATCTAAAATAAAAATTGAGGCACCTTTATTAAATATGAGCAAGGCAGAGATAATAAAACTCGGTACAAAGTTGAATGTCCCCTACAACCTTACATGGTCATGTTACGAAGGTAAGGAAAAAGCTTGCGGTAAATGCGATTCATGTTTGTTGAGACTTAAAGGATTTATGGAAGCCGGCAAGCAGGATCCTATTGATTATGTCTACTACCCAGATTTTTATAAGAAATATGTGAGGCAAAAATGATTATCGGGCTCTGCCATATTTGTGGAAAACCTGCCACTGAGATCTGTATGATATGTGGTAGACCAGCCTGCAAAGATCATATTAAAAACGGAATCTGCGATAGCTGCATGTTTGGGTCCTCACAAAAGTTTTAAATTTTTAAGTTTTTCAATGTCGCTGACATATAATTCTCTTATATCCTGAATACCAAAGTACAGCATTGCTAGCCTCTCTAATCCCAATCCCCAGGCAAGTACCGGTGTTTTTATGCCCAGTGGTTCTGTAACTTCGATTCTGAATATTCCAGCACCTCCAAGTTCCAGCCACCTATCATTATATTTGACATCTATTTCAACGCTCGGTTCCGTGTATGGAAAATATGAGGGTTTAAGTTTAATCTCCATAAATCCCATAGCCCGGTAAAATTCCTTTATTAGCCCCATCAACATGGATAAATTTGCATTTTTTTCGGTCATGATTCCTTCAATCTGCGTGAATTCAGGAAGATGGGTGGGATCCATGTTCTCTCTCCTGAATACCCTGCCAATGGTAAACACTTTAAAAGTCTCTTTTTCCCTGTTTTCAAATAGATAGTGTATTGAGTTGACGGTGGTATGAGTCCTTAATAACGGCTTTTTAGCAATATCTTCACTCCATTTATACCCCCATCCTGTCGACTCTTTAAAACCGTTTTCATGCACTGACTTGACTGTGTCTTTATAATCTGGCAGCTTAAAGTTTTTGTAAGATAAATAGAAAGTATCCTGCATCTCTCTGGCTGGATGGTCCTGGGGGATATAAAGGGCGTCCATATTCCAAAATGCGCTTTGTATATACTCTCCCGTTATCTCTTCAAATCCCATCCGCAGGAAAATAGATCGTATCTGTTGGATAAAACTGGTGATTGGATGGATCTTCCCAGGATAAATTTTCGGAGCAAACAGAGATACATCATATTTCCTGAACTCAACCCCTTTCCATCTGCCTGTCTGTATCAGCTCAGGTGTTACCTGAGAAACCTCTTCTTTAAGCTCAATCCCCTCATTTATTATTTTTATTCCGATATCAGTTAACGTAACTATTCTTTCTACAATATCTTTCTTTTCTATCATCCCTCTCTTTAAAAAATGCTTTAGCAAATCCTCATTTTTTTCCGTTTTGAAATTCTTTATAAATAACTCTCTTTCCGTTATTCTCAAATCCACTTCTCCAGGATCCAATATTTCAATTATTCCCTTATCTATCCTGCATCCTAGATCTTTTAAATGCGATATGCCTAATGTCACTGTCTTCTTGTTTATGTTTTGAATTAGACTGTCAATCTTATTGATCCCGTTATCCCTTATGTAATTAAATACTATTCTTTCTGCCAAGCCGTTTTCTATGGCATATTTTCCCTCAGCAGTAATTATATACTCTGTTTTAATAACCTCATCAAGTTTCAAAAGCCCTTTCATTTTCAGCCAGGATAGTGCGTTCATCAGCTCTACCATGGACTTGAATCCTTCTTTTAAAAGCTCAGATACCAGAATGCTTCTTCCATTTTTTTCTTTAATTCGCAATAAGACGGTTTTTTCTACGTTGCTAAGCTCCACATATATCAGCTCATCTTATTGATAAAGTGTATCTTTATTTTAATTTTTTTATCATCTTTTAACTTTTTTGAGATAGAATTTGTCTTTTAAATATGCTTGCATTTTTATATTATAACAATATAAAAATAGTAAAAAGCATAATTTTAATTAACCATTAAATACTTATCTTTCTAAAATGGAATTTAGTAAATCAAAGCATATGGTTTTGCCGAGAGAGATTTATGCGGGGCATAATGCACTTGAAAAGCTGGATAATGTATGCAGACATCTTGAACTGAAAAAAAATGTGCTGATTGTTACCGGCCATACCTCATACCCTATTGCAGGAAAGGCTGTGGAAGAGATCCTGAAAAATTCAGCATTTGATGTCTCAGTAATAACCGTGGACATTGCAAATTTAAGCAACTTGGAAAAAATAAAAAAATATGGGGAAGAAATAAAGGCTGATTTTTTGGTTGGTGTTGGCGGGGGATCAAAGATAGACCTTGCAAAAAAAGCAGCATATGACCTATGTAAGCCATTCATAAGTATACCTACCACGGCGTCTCATGACGGTATAGTAAGTCCAAGAGCATCGCTGAGGGATGATAATAGCCCAATTTCACTGGAAGCTGCAGTGCCTATTGGAATTATTGCAGACACTGCGATATTAGTAAAAGCACCATATCGAAACCTTATTGCAGGGGCAGCAGATTTAATTGCAAATTATACGGCTGTTAAAGACTGGGAGCTTGGAGAGAAAATTAAAAATGAAGAATTTAGCAGCTCTGCTTACGCTCTGGCTAAATATGCTGCGGAAGAGATATTTCAGTACAGTACAAAAATTAAGCCTGACGATGAGGACTCTGTATGGATCATTGTCAAAAATCTCATATTTTCAGGCGTGGCAATGAGCATTGCCGGATCTTCCAGACCTGCCAGTGGTAGCGAGCATTTATTTGCTCATGCGATAGAAAAAAGTACAGATAACAGATCTTTGCATGGAGAACTTGTTGGAGTGGGGACCATAATAATGAGCTATTTGCAGGGGCAAGACTGGCAGAAAGTGAAAGACACGCTCCAGCGAATTGGTGCACCTACAACTGCAAAAGACCTGAATTTAAAGGATGAGGAGGTAGTATATGCTTTGACGATCGCACATAAGATTCGAAACCGATATACGATACTTGGAGATGAGGGGATATCAAAAGATGCTGCTGAGAAAGCAGCCAGGACTACGGGAGTGATTTCATGAACGTTAGCGTAACTTTAATCAGTAAAAAACTTGCTAAAACCGGGACCGTTTTTCAGTTCTTGGGTCCTCTGGTAGATTGTAAAGATTGCTCGTTAAAAAACGTATGCTTCGGTCTGGATTTTGGTAAATTTTATAGGATTACTGCCTTAAGAGCGAAAGAACATGCTTGCATATTATACCCGGATAATAAAGTGGTAAGCATAGAGATAGAAGAGATTCCTGTCCCATTGAACCTGCCAAAGAAACAAGCGATTGAGGGGGGCATAATCACATACTCAGAACTCAACTGTGATAATATTGACTGTGATAATTACAGCTCTTGTAAAATGTTGGGCCTTAAAGATGGCATGAAAATTACAATAATGGATGTTGGCGAAAAATTTGATTGCCCTAAGGGACTGGATATTGTAAAAGTGCATGTAAAATGGTAAATATGCAGATTGGCTTAGTAGGTAAGCCAAATGTAGGAAAATCTACTTTTTTTTCAGCGCTTACGATGCATGAGGTTCCTATTGCAAACTATCCTTTCACAACCATTTCAGCAAATCGTGGCATAGGTTATGTAAGAAGACCCTGCCCCCACACTATCTTAGGAAAACCATGCACTCCAAAGAACTCGATTTGTAAGAATGATGTACGTTACATACCTGTAGAATTGATCGACGTGGCTGGTTTAGTTCCAAATGCACATCTGGGAAAAGGGCTGGGAAATAAATTTCTGGATGACCTGAGAAATGCCAAGGCATTAATACATATTGTAGACATTTCTGGAAGCACGGATTTTGAGGGAAATACCGTGGACCCAGGAGCTCACAACCCTATGGATGACATCTCTTTTCTGGAAAATGAGATATCATACTGGATCAAAGATATAATAGAAAACAATTTTAAAAAGATTGCAAGGAAAATAGAGTCTGAAAACATAAAAGTAGAAACCGTAATATACGAGCAGCTGACCGGGCTTGGCATCTCAGAAAATGAGGTTATCAGGGCTGTAAAAGATTCTTATATGGATGCTCCTACAAAATGGAAGGATGAGGATTTTTTGAGATTGTCCAAGAACCTCTTGCACATTTCCAAGCCTATAATAATTGCCGCAAATAAGGCGGATAAAACTCCAGAGGAGTTTATTAAAAACTTTAGTAATAGTGATTACAAGATTATACCTACTTCAGCAGATTATGAACTGGCTCTATTGAAAGCAAAGAAGGCGGGCCTTATTGAATATTATCCTGGTGCAAAAGATTTTAAAGTATTAAGGCCTGATGCGCTTACAAACCAACAAAAAAAAGCACTTGACAGGATCTCAGAGTATATGGACAGGTTTGGTGGCACTGGGGTTCAATCTGTCTTAGAGTATACTACTTTTAATCTGCTGGATCTGATATCTGTTTACCCTGTCGAAGATGAAAATAAATGGTGCGACAAAAATGGAAACGTTCTACCGGATGTATATCTGGTAAAGAATGGAGCTACTGCAATAGACCTCGCTTACAAAGTTCATACAGATCTCGGTGAAAATTTTATACGAGGCATAGATGCAAAGACCAAGAAAATTATTGGCAGTGACCACATCTTAAAAGACGGCGATGTTATAAAGATCGTTGCTAAAACGTAGATTACTGTAATTTTATTGCTATTTAACGTATTTTCTAGGATATTTTTAAACTTTATGGTCAATCATTGTAATTTAGCACAACACTACAAATTTTTTATATTAATGAGTTATTACCATCTCAATGTTAGACCAAAAATTAGATTTTGAAAGAGTTAAAATAAATACTGAAGATCCTAAAAAAAGGATTTTAGATTTTAAAATGCCTGTCATTCTTGGTTACACAGATGAAGAAGGGTATGACGAGGCCAAGAGATGTCTTGGCTGTGGCCTTTGCATAGAAGGTTGCCCTGACAGATTAGACATCCCCGGTTATGTTAAAGCCATTGCCAGGCACGATAATGATCTTGCAATAAAAATAATATTCAGGGACTTACCATTGCCTCTCATATGCGGCTATATTTGCACTCATAACTGCGAAGATGCCTGTGTTTATAAAGAGCCGATAGCAATAAGGCATTTAAAGAGGTTTGCGGCCGAACATGTAGAAGATTATGGAAAAGCATTAAATTTAGTAAAAGCCCCAGATTCCGGTAAAAAAGTGGCAATTGTTGGAGCCGGGCCTTCTGGGCTTACTGTAGCGTATTACCTGACACTGTATGGCGTGAAATGCACAATTTTTGAGTCTGCCCCAGTACCTGCAGGTATGCTTATGCTGGGCATACCAAAATATAGGTTACCGTTTGAGAAGATAATGAAAGATGTAAATTTTATACTGTCATTGGGAGTAGACATCAAGTATAATGTAACAATTGGAAAAGATCTAACGTTTGAGTATCTTTTGGATAACTTTGATGCCGTGTATATTGGTGGGGGTACAATGAAACCCAGATTTACCGGTACTAAAGGTTCTGATGCAAAAAATTTTTTTCATGCCCTAGAATTTCTAAGAAAAGCCAATCTTGATGAAAGCCTGGAAGTGGGGGAAAACGTGGCAATAGTAGGTGGTGGGTTTACAGCAATGGACTCTGCAAGAACTGCTTTGAGGCTTGGGGCAAAAAAAGTAGTGATCATGTACAGGAGAAGAGAAGTAGACAGACCAGGTTATGGCACCAGCAACGCTGATGAAGAGCTGGAAGAGGCTCTGGATGAGGGCGTGGAATTCATGTGGGAAGTCACTCCGTTCGAATACGTGAAAGAAAATGACAGAATTGTTGGAATTAAGTACTGGAAAAACAGGATGATAAAAGAGGGAAAGCGCGCTTCACCGGTACCAATAAAAGATACCGAGTATTTCATAAAAATGGACTGCGTCATCGAGGCTACCGGGCAGGTTTTTGACTCGTCTTTGTTACCTCCTGAACTATTAAAAACTGTAAATATCAAACATGATGAGATTATTGTAAATTCTGTCGGACAGACTTCAAACCCAAAGATTTTCGCTGGCGGAGACGCAGTAAATAAAACAAAAGATTTTATTACGGCCGTTGCAGATGGAAACAAGGCTGTTGAAGGGATATTATACCTTTTTAATATACCTTACAAGAAAGTTCAAAAACCAGAATGGGAAAATGCTTGCACTGAAATTAAAGAGGCACAGCACAAGGATATAGATTGCACTCCATTCTACAGATAGATCTATTTTAAAATCTTTTTTGTTTTAATATACCAGAGATATAGATCCAATTTTGCTAGGTCTAATTCGCATTTTCTAGCAATTTCTTTCAATATGTTTTCATATTCAAGGTACTTTTTCGCATTTATTTTTTTGTTTTTTATGTACTCGTTCTCATAGAGTATGTTTAAAATATGTCTGTCGATAATTGCTATGTCTTTGTACCCTACGTTTCTCAGGAAATGAGATGCCTCCTTGTATCCCAATCCCACTACATTTGAAACCAGCCATTCTCTTCTTTTATTGTTATCTTCTAAACTCAGCAGGTTATCTTTTATGTTATCGCAATAATGTTGATTTTTAACTATATATTCTGCCCTCTTATTATAGAACCTGTATCCAATGCTTTTTAACCGCTCTCTCAATCCCTCGAAAGTAAAATTGCAAAATTCTTCTGCAGTAATATTTTTCTGTGCTTTTATACCGCTTTCAGCAGACGAGTTTGCGGTTAATATGCAGAAGCAAAGCTCTGAAAACCAGCTATTAGAATCTTTATTCTGAAAGCTCTCAAACTCCATAATTCTGTTTTCAATCTCTATCTTAATCGTGGATTTTTTCATCTCTTGAATTCTCTCAATCAATGTGTCCATATTTAATTACCTCTCCTGTAATAAACGTTTGAATCATATTTACTCCTTTAGGTTACGATTTCCATTAACCATGTTAACATCCACCTTTGGAAGTTATCATCGCTGTGAATTCAGGGATACTTAAACTT
>JBMFWH010000017.1:0-28828 GCA_049965455.1 Thermoplasmata archaeon
ATGGAGGAACGGAACAGTAATTTTTGTGAAAACAGTAGTGCGGAGAAGAAGCTGATTAAAAGCATTTGCGAACTGTTAATTATTCCTATGATCATTGCTTTTTCTTTAGACAAAGCATAAAAAACCAAATATGCAGCCACGGTATATATCAATCCTTCGAGAGCAGCAAATGGGATCAAATCGATAGGTAAATAGAGCGACCTAGACAATATGAAAGCACCTATCAACGAAAATATTGCTGAAAAAATAAGGTATCTCGGCACCAGATATTTATAGGATAGTTCTAATCCCTCTTTAGAAAATAGAAATTTAGGTAATACTACGACAAACGTGAAACTTATAATTATAAACGAAATAGCCAGTAAATAAAATAAATTTGACATCTATGGTGGGTAATGAAATTGGCACATATTAAAATTATTTGTGATGAGTGTTTAATACCAGATCGATTTATCCAGGACGGGAATTCACTATAGATCGTGAAAATGAAACTAAAAAATCGGTAAAGATAACAGATTCATGAAAATTTTTAAGTAATACTATAATATACTCTGTATTATTAGCAATAGAAAGGTAGGTTTTTATGGAAACGTATACACATGACATATTAATTTTAGGAACTGGACTCGCAGGTATGCGGGCCGTAATTGCAGCAGCAGAAAAAGATCCAAATGTCAGCATTGCAATGATCTCTAAATTATATCCAATGCGCTCACATTCTATCGCTGCAGAGGGTGGTTCTGCCGCAGTGATAAGCGAGAAAGATAGTTTTGATCTTCATGCGTATGATACTATAAAAGGTGGAGACTATCTAGGAGATCAGGATGCAATAGAATTTTTTGTCCGGCAAATGCCACAAGAGATACTGGACTTAGATCACTGGGGCTGTCCATGGAGCAGAAACGAAGACGGGACAATCGCTCAGAGGCCATTTGGTGGGCACAGTTATCCAAGGGCAACATTTGCAGCAGATAAGACAGGATTTCATGAGCTCCATACTATGTATGAGCATAGCTTGTTATTCAATAACATTACAAAGTACAACGAATTTTTTGCAACATCCATAATCCTTGAAAACAATGAATTCAGAGCACTTACAGCCATAGATATCAAGACTGGAGAGATGGTCCTATTCAAAGGCAAGGCACTTGTTATAGCCACTGGCGGGGCAGGTAGAATATACTCTTTCACAACTTATTCTCATACTGTCACAGGTGACGGTAATACGATGGCATTCAGGGCTGGATTAGCATTAAAAGACATGGAATTTATACAGTTTCATCCGACTGGAATTGTACCTTCTGGTATTCTCATAACCGAAGCTGCAAGAGGTGAAGGTGGTTATTTATTGAATAAAGACAATGAGAGGTTTATGAAAAACTATGCTCCATCAAAGCTTGAGCTGGCACCCAGAGATATTGTCTCAAGATCCATTATGTGGGAGATAGAAGCAGGACGTGGTTTTACTGGTGAAAACGGGCCATATGTGCTGCTTGATATCAGACATCTGGGTAAGGAGAAAATAGATGACAGATTGCCGATGATAAGGGATATTGCAATAAAGTTCAACAACATAGATCCGGTAAAAGAGCCGATGCCTATTCGCCCGGCAGCGCATTATTCAATGGGTGGCATAGATGTAAATGTAAATACAGAGACTTCTGCAAAGGGAGTATTTGCTTCAGGAGAAGCTTCATGTGTGAGCATTCATGGAGGTAACAGACTTGGCTCGAACTCTACCGCTGAATGTGCAGCATTCGGGAAAGTTTCAGGAGAGAAGGCATTAGAGTATGCAAAAACGCATCAATTGCGAGATGTGCCGATGGATCCAGTAAAACTGGAAGAGAAAAGGATATATGATACAATTTTAAAACGCAAAGGTGACGAGGAAATTGGAAATTTAAGAGCTCTGCTGGGCTCAACAATGCAGGAAAAAGTTGGAATATTCAGAACTGAAAAAGACCTGGCAGAAGGCTTGAAAATTATAAGGGATATAAACAGAAGAGTATTGAATGTAGAAGTGAAAGACAAGACCAGTAAGTATAATACGAACCTGATCCAGTATCTTGAGCTTGAATTTTCTGCAGAACTTGCAGAAGTAATTGCAATAGGAGCATTAGCGAGGACAGAAAGCAGAGGCTCGCACTATCGTCGTGATTATCCCAAGAGGGATGACGTGAACTGGATGAAACATACAATCGCTGTAAAAAGAAAAGATGGAATTTCTCTTTCATATATACCTGTCAGGGTTACTAAATGGCAACCAGAAGAGCGTAAATATTGAGGTGAGCAAATGAGTGATATTTATTTAAACATTATGCGAGGAAATTCAGAGTCTTCCAAGTTTGTAGAGTATAAAGTCCCTTTTGTGAAAGGCATGACCGTTTTGGATGCACTTTTATATATTAAAGAGCATATTGACCCAACGCTTGCAGTCAGATATTCTTGCAGAATGGAAATTTGTGGAAGCTGTGCAGTAATGGTTAATGATAAGCCACATACTGCTTGCTCAACCCAGATAGAGACGCTCAAGACAGATCACATAAAAGTAGAGCCTTTAAGCGGGTTCAAATGGGAAAAGGATCTAATTGTAGATTTTCAGCCGTTTTATGATAAACATGAATCTGTGATACCCACGCTGATAAGAAAAGACCATGTTGAGGGAGAGCTGATACAGAGCCCAAAACAGCTGGCTAAATATCGCCAGTTTTCATTATGTATCAAGTGTGGTGTATGCTTAGCAGCTTGCCCAATTTTCAATTCAGACAGCAATTATCTCGGCCCTGCAGCATTAACTGCAGCATACAGGTTCAACATTGATAGTAGAGATCAGGGAAAAGATAAGAGACTCGCAATAGTAAGCAGTCCTGAAGGATGCTGGAGATGCCATTTTGCTGCCGAATGCAGTGAAGCATGCCCTAAAGATGTAGATCCTGCTTACGCGATACAGAAATTGAAGGTAGAGAGTGCAGTATTTGAATTAAAGCGTTTATTTACTGGAAAGAAGGAGGAAAAATAATATGGAACTTAAAAACTCTTTAAACTGGATTAAGATTAGAGGCAGGCACATACACGAAGGCTTTGCGTTTTTGATTCACAGAGTTACAGGTTTGATAATATTACTCTATCTGATTGTGCATCTTGGAGCTTTGACACAGATAATTACCGGTCACTACTCATCGTTTTTATCTACTGTGGAAAGCCCTCCATTCATAGCGCTGGATATCCTTTTGTTTCTTGCCATAATATATCACGGTATGAACGGTATAAGATTGATATTTTCAGAACTTGGAATCGGAGCAAGAAAGAACAAGCTGTTCTTCTATGTAATGATGGTAATTGGGTTAGTGATATGGATCGCAGCTGCATATATAGTTGCAACAGGAGGGCTATAAACTATGGCTAGCAATGAAAGTATAAAAGGCAGGCTCGAACCGATCGCGTGGCTATTCCAGATATTTACTGCCATTTTCCTTGTATTTTTCTTGACAGTGCACCTGATTCTAGCACATATTTACGGCATATCGAACAACCTGTTAAACGTAATAGTTAATAATCTGAAAAATCCATGGTGGCAGGCGTTTTATATATTTTTTGTAATAGCACTGGCATATCACGGGACTAATGGGCTCAGAGGCGTGATATTCGATATGAACGTCAAAAATAAGAAAGCATGGAATGCTTTGTTCTGGGCAATGGCGCTGATAATTATCGGGTATGGCACATTCTTGCTATTTGCCATCCACTAATCTTTTTTTTTATATGAAACTGGAAAATATTAAGCTTTTATGCTGTCCGAGCTGCAGAGGATCTCTAGCATTAGAGATTGAAGAAATGGATGGGGATAATGTTAAAAACGGATTTTTAACCTGCAAAAAATGTGGCAAAAAATATAGGATAGAGAATTATATAGCTAGGTTTTTAGATTGACTCCATGTTGTTTACGACTGCCTGTGCAAACTCTGAAGTCTTTAACGAACTGATTCCGATCAGCCTGGCAATATCATTTGTAAATTGCATATTTGCAATAGTTTTCTCGATAGCTTTTTCAATAATGCCCGCCACTTCTGTCCAGCCAATATATTCAAACATCATCTTACCACTTAATATTAATGAGGTGGGGTTTGCTACATTTTTATCTGCATATTTCGGTGCCGAGCCATGTACCGGTTCATACAGTGCTACAAAATCTCCTATATTAGCACTGGGCGCCAATCCTAATCCCCCAATTTGTGCAACTACGGCATCGCTGAGATAGTCTCCATTAAGGTTTGGTGTAATGATCACGTTGTATTCTGCAGGCCTTGTAAGCATCTGCTGAAACATGCTATCTGCAATCCGGTCATTGATTATTATCTTCTTATCTGCTGATACGCTACCCAGCTCATCTTCTCTTACAAATTTACCCGGATATTCTTCTTTAGCTACTTCATAGCACCATTCTCTAAAAGCACCTTCTGTGTACTTCATTATATTTCCTTTGTGCATGATAGTGACTTTTTTCTTTCCATTATTTATTGCAAAATCAAAACCTTTTCTTGCTATTCTCTTCGTGCCGAACTCTGAAATTGGTTTGATGCCGATTCCTGAATTTTCTCTTATGTTAACACCATACCTACTCTTTAGAAACTCTATAATTTCTTTGCTCTCTTTAGAATCATATGCCCATTCAATGCCCATGTACAGGTCTTCGGTGTTTTCCCTAAATATTATCGTGTCAACAAGTTCTGGATTTCGCATAGGGCTAGGCACACCCCTAAAATATCTTACAGGTCTGATACTTGCATAAAGATCCAGTTCCTGCCTAATCGCTATGTTGATGCTTCTGAACCCTCCACCTATCGGTGTGGTAAGTGGCCCTTTAATGGATACCAGGTACTCTTTTATTTTTGAAAGAGTTTCTCTTGGCAAGATTTCACCAGTTTGCTTTACGGATTTTTCTCCGGCAAATATCTCTAGCCAGTCTATCGATCTTTCATCTTTATATGCTTTCTTTACAGCAGAGTTCCAAACTTTCATGGAGGCTTTCATTATATCCGGACCTATGCCATCTCCCACAATATATGGGATGGTAACAGTGTTAGGAACTGTTAACTTGTTATTCGAAATCGTAATTTTCATAAATTATCACTTTTATGGTCCATAATATAGTTTCCTACTATTATAACATTTTCTGTTAGTTTCCTCGTGATAGGTCACGGATCTGAAGTTAAGTCAGCGTAAGAAGCGAGTATTATTAGTGTTTTCACAGTATTTAAAGGGTAAACAATCTATTTATATCTTGCAATAATAAATTAAGATTTTATCATATAACGGCACTTTCTTTTAGATTGCATCTTCCTGTAAATGGCAATCCAAATTTCCCCAATTTCGACAATTGAAAATTCCCCACCACTATTTAATTCTCTCTTCATTTTTTTCACCTATCCTTTCCGAAGCTAACATATTCTTTTTTCGCTCTTTTAATCGATATGATTCTCCTCTTATGTTTATCACCGTGCTATGGTGCAAGATCCTGTCTAGCACTGCTGATGCCATTACTTCATCTCCCAATATCTCACCCCATTCTGAAAATGATTTGTTACTTGTGAATATTGTTGACCTTTTCTTATATCTAGATGAGATAAACTGGAAAAACAAATTTGATTCTTCCTTGTTCAATGGCAAATATCCTAACTCATCCACGATCATCAATGGAAATCTCCCGTATGTACGGATCTTGTAATCAAAGCTGCTATCAGTGTATGCCTTCTTCAGGTTCTCTATTAATTTAATTATGGATACATAGTATACCTGTATGTCATTTTCTATTGCTTTCATCCCTATGCGGATCTTTAGAAGATACATATCCAAACATAGACCACATTATTAATTGTCCTATATAATGCGCTATTAATGCTGGAAGTCTTTGCAACAAGGTACATAATCGGCTTGAGATCAACATATATAACAGTAGCTAGTATGATTAATAAGAACAGAAAAAAGCTGAGTTCTTATCAGAATAAAAGATCTTCCTTCTTTTTTATTTTTTGAATATTATCTCATCATTTTCCAAAATCTTGAAATTTTCAGAGCTTATGTTTAATAGCAGCCTGATCTTAGAAACCTGCTCGGATATGTACTCGTTCAGATCACCTTTCTTATCTTTGTACTCTGGCATTATTCTCTCCGCATAATTTATGAGGGATATATGCAACTTTACCTCGAATTTTTTTTGAGCATCCAAGTCTGTAATATCTAAGGTTTCCATTGTGAAAAATGTATAATATATTTGATATTTAACATTATCTGTTTGCAGTAACTGGTCACGATTATGAAGTGGCAATCTAAAAGAAAGTGCCTTTAATACAATATATTTTTAATTTATTATTATTACGAAATAAAATATATTGTCTATCCTTTAAATACGGTAAAAATTATGCATAATACTCGTTTTTATGAAAACTTAACTTCAGAATTGTGCCCTATTACTGTTTGCATGATGATTGCTTGCTATAGAAAAGCATATTAATAAAAAGAGCTTTGAATGGAGATTGTCATTTATCCGTTGAAAATATAAAAAAAGTATCAACAATCATACCGTACACATTTCTAAAATAATTCAAATTAAATGGTCCAGATAAAAGCTATGCATTCAGCAAAATGAAATAATAATCACACATCAACGGAGATTTGACAATGCCTTTGAATGTGAGGTACCAAAAGACAATTGAGTTCTTAACTTTCTTGAAAAGGTAATTACCACAAAACATTTATTAATTAAGTTGATAATTATGTAAAGCATAGTATGAATACAGAATATCTAATAATATTGATAGTTGCGGTATTGATTGCGGTGCCGATAATATCTTACGAAGCAATAATGATAATCAGGAAGATTAAGAAAAGAGAGCTTTCAGAAGATACAAATATTGAAGATCGAGCTTACAATTTACTGAAGTCGACTGAAAGCCTCAATAATATCATGAAAGAACGTGGATATGACGTATCTTCGATCGAGAGTATACTTGACGAAGCGAGATTAGAATATTCTAATAAAAGCTACTCTAAGGTAATAGGATTATGCAGTGAAGCGCGCAGGCTCATAACTAGATTGAATGCTGAAAACGTAGAGCATGTTAAAAGCCAGCAGGTAAGTCCGCAGGTAGAGGAAGAAATAAAAAAGGTGGCAGAAATCAAGATAGAGCAGAAAGAAGTGCTCTCTCCAGCATATGAGCTTAAAAAGAAATTTCCAGAAAACTATCTGTCTGCAAAATTTTCTATAAATATGGTTGAAAGTAAAATTGGCAATGTAGAAGATCAGAATACTAAAAATGCAGTATTGCAAATGCTGGAAATCGCCAAGAAAGATTTTACGGACCGAAACTATACAGAAGCACTGAAATATTCTGTGAAAGCGGACAAAATACTAGAAAATGAAAAAGTGCCTGAACCAATAGATGATGCAGAGATATTAAGATGCCCAGAATGCGGAAGCGTCATAAACGAGAACGATAAATTTTGCTGGAACTGTGGTGCTAAGATAGTGTTTCAATATATTTGCCCTGTATGCCAGAAAGAGGTAAAGTCCGATGATAAATTCTGCAGAAATTGTGGAGCAAAGCTGAGTCAATGAAAATAATGTACAGGTATCTTGGATTATTGTTGCTGGTGTTAGGTATAGTAAATCTTTTCATTGCAGTAGAATCAGGTACAGTTAACTTCGGGATATTTTTGATCTTTCCTGTACTGTGGGGTACCGGGGCTCTGGCAGCACTGAGCTTTATACTTATTTTTCTCGGAATCATTATCCTATTTATTTCAGTTCCTTATGAACACTTAGAATTTGATAACAGCGAAAACAAGGCAAAGTCTAAATTTGGAGGATTTGTGCTGGTAGGGCCATTTCCAATAGTATTCGGCTCAGATAAGAAAATAGTGTATATTTCCATCGTGCTGTTGATCTTGTTTGTTATATTATTAGAACTCTATCTTTTTTTTAGATTTTAAAATTTCGAGAGCATCATCATATTTTTTTTCAATTTCTTCAGGATCATCTTTTATGCTGTAATTATCACTGTTTGTATCCCCTTTCAGCTCTATTATCTTGTCCCTCATGTTTTTGATATCTGAACCTAATTTGTCTATCTTATCTCGTATAATGTTAAATTCTTCTTTTTTTCTGGCTAGCATATCATTGATGCCGTCGATCTGTAATTTTACAGCATCTATTTTTTTGTTTAACTCTTTTATGTCCTCAATGCTTGCAAGCACGATCTTGTGCTCTTCATCAGCACTTTTCTTAAGCTCTTCAATGTCCATTTTTTCAGGCATTTCGATGTTTTGCTCAGGAACGATAGAATCGAGCGTTTTGCTCAGCAGTCTTATCTGCTCAATGATCCTATTCTCTTCCGAAACAGAATGATAGCTGGTCTGAAGCTCTAGCTCTAATTTTTCATACTCTTTTTTTAATGTTTCAAAGTCTTTATTCAATCTGCTGTTTTTCCTGGTTGATTGAATTTGATCTTTTACCTTCTTGTTAAAAGCATCTCTCCTGATCTTGTGCAAATTGAGATTTGCATAAACTTCATCTTTTTGTTTTATAAGCTCATTGAATTTCTCAAATAATTCATCTTTCTTTGCGTAAAACTCTTCAATCTCCTTTTTTATGAACTCTGATTTCTCAAAAAGCCGATCTCGTTTCTGTAAATTGGATCTGTAAATTTGCTCAGCATTATGTAAATCTATGGCTTCACTCATTTTTATAAATCACCCCATCTCTATAAACAGGCACAAAATCAATGATGCTGTTTTTCAGACAAAACAGCATATCCTCTTCAGCGTCAAGTTCTCTTAGCCGACCTGCACTGTCAGAGTTCAGAATCTCGTTTTTGATCTGGTCATAATCTACATTATCTTTATTGATCAAAGATACAATATAATCCGCGCACTTAAAGTCTTCAATAGAATATAGGTCTTTTCTGTTTGCAGCGATTATCTCGATATCACTTTCATTTTTGAGTTTTTGAGAGACGGCATAGGCATTTAAAAAGGAGGCAAAATAGACTTTATCAGCCCTGATATTTTGCAATACTCTCGTGCCATTGGTAGAGACAAATATTATGATCTTGCCTTTAAGGTTATGAGCATTATACTCCACCGGTGAATTTCCAAACTCAAACTCAGGAACCTTGATGCCATCTCTCTCCCCCGCTAATATGGCATCTTTATATTTTCTGGAAAGCGCATACGCCTCTTCCACAGTTGCTGCAGGAACTATGTATGATACCCCTTTTTCAAACATGACCAATATGCTTGAGGTGGCTCTGAAAACATCTATCAGTACCGCGATATCATGAAACCTGGAATTTAATTTATTTCCATCAATGATCTCTATCATATCAGCTCAACCTCTATCCTGTTCCCATTTCTGTCATAGGCACTGAAATTCGTGATATCATATGGATAGCCTACAATTATATGTAATTTTCCGGTTTTGGAAAAAAGGTTCAAATCTGCTTCAGAAGGAAGCGTCACACCGGATGGATGAGAATGCACAGTACCTACAATAGTGAAATCGATAGGTTTCATATGCAGCTGATACATAGCGCTTCTGGAGCTTGATATGGTGCCTGGCAACATAACAATTTCATACACTATATCATATTTCATTCTCAAAAATGCTGCAAACTCATTTGGATAAGTGTCTTTTGAAGCTTCGCAGATCAGCCTCATCACTTCTTTTTTTATTTTAAACATACTCAGATCATTTTCTCTCTAAATTTTCTAAAATAATCCCTGGAAAACCTTATGAATTCTGCCCGGTTTTCAGATACAGTTAACCTGATCTTGTCTTTATCAGACACAACAATTTGCTGCTGGCCATCCAGTACAAGCAAACTGTTTTTATTCATATCAAGCAAATGTACATCAATAATCGCGCTGCTTGGCACAATATGAGATCTAGCGCCCAGCTTAAACGGGGCAATATGCGTTATTTCAAATGCATCAAGCCGTGGATCTACAATAGGCCCTCCAGCACTTAAAGCATATGATGTAGAGCCAGTGGGAGTAGCTATGATTATTCCGTCCGCTCTCAAATCTTCCGCAAGCTCGTCGTTTACGTATATTGCATAAGACCTGATCTTTGCAATGTCCACTGTATGCAGCACTACCTCATTAGTGCAATCTAATAGCCTTCTGTCATTCAGCATCACTTTTATCTTGGTTCTTGAGTCAATCGTATAGTTACCGGATAGCAAGCGGTCCATGCACCGTTCCAGATCTACAGGTATGGTTTCTGTCAAAAATCCAACTTTTCCTACATTGATCGAAAAAATCTTACCTTTCGCATTTTGCAAAGTTCTTAGTACCGTACCGTCGCCGCCCACGGTGATGATTATGTCTGTATCTATCTTTTCCAGAGGAACTCCATCCATATTTAATTTTTTAGCAGTATGTAATTCCAGTGTAACATCCGTTCTGCTCTTTAAATAACCATATATCTCTTTTACCACCTCTACGCTTTTTTCTAGCTCTGGTTTGCCTACTATTACAAATTTCATCAGATCACCTGTCCCTGTTCTTAAATATCTCGAATTTGTCTATGAATGATGTGTTTGAAACCGCTATGGCATTTTTTCGCTCTTTCAGATCAAAGTTCATGTTCATTATATTGCCTATTCCGTCAAACACTTCTCCACCAGCCTCTCTTACTATCAAAGAGCTTGCGGCAATGTCTATTATTCTCAGGATTCGATAAGGATAGTTATCATATATAAACATATCTGCAGTCCCTTCTGCTACCATTATCATCTCCAGTGAGGAACAACCCATGGCTCTTACCCTCCTGCCGTATTTTATTATGTTGTAGATCTCTTCAGATACCTGATTTCCTATGTTCGCAACAAATAACAGTTCTCCATTGCTTTTCTTGACGCTAAGCTTTCTTTTTTCAAAATAAGCACCTTTTCCCTTTTCTGCCCAGTATGATTTTCCTGTAACCAGATTCATCACTACCGCTTCTGTCGCGGATATGAGATCATTTTTTGCAATCGCCATAGATATGGAAAAATATGGAATATTATGTTCTGCATTATAGGTTCCATCCACAGGGTCCAAGACCAGTGTCTCAGCATATCCTCTATCTAGATATCCATACTCTTCGCTTAATATGTTAATAGGCAAATTTTTTTCTTGAACATACTTGAATACTTCCTGCTCTGCCACAAGATCTATTCTGGAAGTTGGCGTTCCGTCAGCACCCATTTTTACAATATCTCCAGAATGCTCATAGTCCTTCTCTAAAAATTCTATAGTTGCCCTGCGCACTTCATTAGCAATGTTTATTAGATCTTTAATCATTATTGAGTCACAGACCTTATAAGCAAAATCTTATTATTTAATTTTTCCAGAATATTTTTGAAAAATCCCGGAAATAAACAAAATATTTCAAAATTTTTAAATAATAGTAAACAAATACCCTACATAAAGGGATACCTATGATGACTGAAGTTACTGAACTGGTTGGATTAGAAATATATACAGATAAAGGATATTTACTGGGAACTATTGAAGATGTATCTATGGATGTGGATATTCAGAGTGTTGCCGGATTATATGTGGGCAAGACTAACCCATTACTAGTAGAGGATGGAGTGCCGGTTCTGGTGCCATATAGATGGGTAAAATCTGTAGGAGACGTAATATTGTTAAAGAAGTTCCCTTCTTATGTGCCGTTAACATCTTCTGAAAAAGCATAATATTTCTATCGGTGTGCGAAATAAGCACTATACTTTCTCTCTTTTTTTAGGTTTACGAAACCGAACCTTTCAAACTGCACTACTGAGTTAATGCAGTTGCTCGCTAAAGGTTCTAATAACCCATCAAGAACCGTTCCGTCAGGCATGTAAACTTTGCATTTTTCTGAGTCTTCAGGAACCCATTGCACAATTTTTGCACTTTTTTTGATAATAGACAGATCATTGCCAGAATACTCTGCAGAATTTGCATCCAGCTTTGTAATATTGCATAGATCCTTGAGCCTGAAAATTTTGCCGGGCTCAATGACGTTCCAGTCATCGCTTGTCAAATACACTTTAAAATCGCCCTCAAAACTGTACTCTCTGTTTCCAAGCTCTTTTCTGCTCGGATGATATGGCGCCATGGATCGCAGAGCCTCTTTGTTTCGGACAGTGATCTTCACAGGGTTCCATACATAAAATAATCTTTTTGCATCTTTTTCAATGATGTCCCGATCATATGCATAAAGGTTTTCCCATGAAAATTCAATGTCTACCTCTTTAATTCCAACATCGATCCAGTATCTGCGTATTGAATTTGGATCTATGCCCCGGTTTGCAATGGCTTTTAAAGTGCCTAATCTCGGATCGTCCCAGCCTCGAAATTGCTTATCTTTAATTCCTTTTTTTATCAGCGAAGTTTTTAAGAACGTATCTTTAATTCTTACTTTGCCGTAATGTATGTACTCTGGCACTGGCCAGTCAAAATATCGAAACAGGTACAATTGCCGGTAAGTATTATTTAAATGATCTTTTCCCCTCAGCACATGCGTAAGGTTCAAAAGGTAGTCATCTACCGCAACTGAAAAGTTCATGAGTGGATATACTATGTACCTGTTTTTCAGCAGCGGGTGATTGGCATGCTTGATAATCCTTAACGCTGCCCAGTCTCTTATCGCTGGGTTGGGATGTTCAAGATCTGTTTTGACTACAAATACTGCCTCACCATTCTCATAGTCCCCTGCCAGCATTTTGTCCCATCGCTCTAATTGCAGTTCTGGCTCTAAATCTCGATCTGGACATGCTTTTTTTGCAATCTTCAGCTCTCTCCACTCTTTCTCTTTGCAAAGCGTAATGTATGCTTTGTTCAGCTCTAACAATTTTCTGGCAAACTCATAATATTTTTCAAATCTTTCTGACTGTATGACCACTTCATCATATTTTACCTGCAACCACGTTAGATCTTCCTGAATCATCTGATATGCTTCTTTTTCTATATTATGCGGATTTGTATCTTCTAATCTCAAAAATAATTTGCCACCATATCTTTTTACGTATTCATCATTTAAGATTGCCATTCTTGAATGCCCGATGTGAAGAGGCCCAGAAGGCGATGGTGCCAATCTCATCCTGACCGGACCTGTAACATTTGGCAAATTTTCTAGTGTTCTATGCTCAACAATCTTCTTTTTTATCAGTAATTCGGGCGCTATTGCCTCTAACCTCTCTCTCTGCTCAGAAATAGAAAGCGCGTTTACTTTCTCTATTATCTCAGTTATTATCGGAGCCCATTCTCGCATCTCTTTTTTTATTTCTGGCTCTGAGGCTATGATATGCCCTAAAAGCGCATTAAAATTAGCCTTTCCATTGTGCTCAACAGCATTCAGCAACGCTAATTTTAATATTATGTCATTATTCATTATTCTCACTCTCCAAAGCTTTTTCCTCGATCAACGCTTTCAACTTATCCAGTTTATAACCCGTTTTCGCAGAAACCTTGAGGTTTTTGCTCTCTGTCTCTACAAGGTCCGCTTTATTCTCTATCGGTATTATACTGATCTCCAAATTAGATTTTATGCTTGAAAGCAACAATAACTGTTTTTCCATTGTGTAACCACAGGTTTCAGAAGGGTCCATCAAAAATAGTACCAGATCCGCAAGATGCCTTAAGGCCAAAATCGCCTGCTTTTCCATGATATTGCTATCCTCAACAGGTCTGTCTAACAGACCTGGCGTGTCTATTATCTGAACTCTAAACCTTTTGAAATTTAAATATCCTACAAGTATGCCTTTCGTTGTAAATGGATATGTTGCTATCTCTGGCTTGGCTGATGAGATATTGGAAACCAGTTCGGACTTCCCCACATTCGGGTATCCTGCAACCACCACTGTAAACATGTCCATGTTTAGGTCTGGGATCTCCCTGAACTTGTCTCTTGCATTTTTTAAGAAATTAAGGTCTTTATCTATTCCCTTTATCACAGACCCAACCCTCCCAAAATATTGGTTCATGATGCTTTTCATCTTTGGTAGATCTCTTGTTTTCTCCAACTCTTTCACAGTCTTGGTGCTTAATTCAACAACCTTATTTTTGGCCCAATTGAGCGAGCTTAAAGAGATCTTGTATTGATCGGTGCCTACCAGAGTATCCAATAAAGACAGATGAAATATATTTAAATCCTCTGTTTCAGGAAAGCTGCTAATATATTTTTTCAGGGTTTTTACTAAACTGTCCTCTATAACCTTTACTTTGCTAATGTCCCAGTTTCTAGTTTTTGTAGCCTTGTCTGGATGATAAGCAATGCTAATGCTCTTCGCTTTCTTAAAAGCAGTGTCTATCAACTCTCCAGATGTACGAACAGCCTCAAGTTTTAAAAACATATGTGAATGTAATACATACTTGATATATTATATTTTTTAGAGATAATATCAACTATTCGTTCATTCTGCCGAAAGCATAGTTTTTATCAGGATCCTTTAATATGAATTGTTTTCAAATATGTGAGATATGTCACTTGATTATTCTTAAGATATCAACGAAGATCTGACAAGGCCAGACTATCTTCTAAGCTATTATTATGATTCTCAGATCGCTCACGTTCGTGTTTGTTTTTCCTGTATATATCGCATCGTTCAACTGCTCAAAAAAGGAGGAGGTATCATGCACGGTCAAGAACTTTTCTGGATTCAGGCCTATCTTGATCGCTTTTTCAATAGTGCTTTCATCTCCTATGCTTCCAGCATATCTTGAAGTTCCGTCTATTCCATCCGTTCCTACAGATGCGACCACAATTCCCGGATCATGGATCAATTTTAATAATGCTCCAAGCACAAACTCTAGATTCCTGCCACCGATCCCTTTTTCTGTGCCTATGTTCACGGTCGTTTCTCCGCCAATGATCAATGCGCATGGTGGCCTTAAAGGAACATGTTTCTGCTTGCATTCATTTGCAATGTTTGCGATCATTGTACCGAGTTCTCTGCTCTCCCCTTCCATGCTGGTTGAGAGTATTAAAGCCTTATACCCCATTTTTCTTGCAGTTACCGCTGCGGTCTTACAGGCAGTATAATTGGTACCAATTAATATGTTCAGTGTTTTTCTGTTTTTTAATTTTGGTACTTCTGTTTTTTTAAGATAGTTTATTATCGACTCAGGAACTTTCTCTGCAAGCCCATATTTTTTAAGGATATTATATGCATCTGTATTTGTTGTATTATCAAAAACAGTGGGTCCGGATCCTATCATTGCAAGGTCATTGCTCGGTACATCTGAAAGGATCAAAGATACGCATTTTGCAGGTCTTGCTAGCTCTGCTAATTTACCGCCTTTGACAAGTGATACATGTTTTCTCACGGTATTAAATTCTATTATGTCCGCACCGCTGTCCAGTAAGATGCTGTTTAGTTGCTGGAGATCTGAAAGCGAAATATGATCAGGCAAGAGTTCTAATAGGGACGATGCACCACCAGAAATGAGGCATATTACCAGATCCTCTTTATTAAGATCCTTTAAAAGATCTAGAATCTTGGATGTGCCTTTTAAAGTATTGCGGTCCAGAACTGGATGAGAAGCCTGAAAAACATCGATCTTTGACAATTTTGCATAATCTCCGTAAGGAACATTGATTGAACCTTTATCAATCCGATCTCCTAGTATCTGCTCTAAAGCGTAAGCCATATTATATGTGGCTTTTCCCGCACCTATTATAATTACTCTCTTTATATCCCTCATCTTGAAATTTCCGATTTTTATCGTGCCGTCAAAAATAGAAACATATTTCTTTATTAGATTTTCAGGTATTACAGAATTAATGCTTGCCTCTATAATGTCCAGAACCTTTCCCCTGAGCTCTGTATTGCCATGATCTAGGATCTCAGCTCTGTTTTTGACCGTTATTATCAATATGCTCACCTGCACTATAATAAGATACATAAATATTTAAGTTTTCAGAAGAAATCAAAGAAGATTGATCAGTTTCCAGCATTTCACTGGATTTAGCTATTAACATAGTTATTTTCGAGCGGGAATGAGAAAAGATTAAGTATTATAAAGATAATAGATTTTGATATGAGCGATACAAAAATTGTAGTTACTGTTGGCCCGGCTTGCGATGAAGAAATAGTCCTGAAAAAATTGTTTGTTAACGGATTGTCAGCAGTAAGAATAAACACGGCCCATGCAGAAAAAGGATATATACCTAAAATTAAAAGCAGGGTAGAAAAGCTGAACAGAGAGCTTAATACGTTCGTGGGAGTGATGGTTGATTTAAAAGGGCCGGAGCTGAGAACAGTCGATACAGATGAGTTTTTGATCAGGTCCGGGTCCAGGTATGAGCTATCCAATAAAACGAAAAAAGGAGAATCTATACAGATTAATTTTCCGAATATACTAGAGTCTCTTGACGCCGGAGACAACATAATTATGAGCGATGGGAAATTCAGGTTTCAGGTAGTGTCAAAGAGCAGCAATGG
Organism: Thermoplasmata archaeon; assembly: GCA_049965455.1. Lineage (GTDB taxonomy): Archaea > Thermoplasmatota > Thermoplasmata > Thermoplasmatales > ARK-15 > JAVRLB01. The sequence goes on from JBMFWH010000017.1 coordinate 16,473, forward strand.
CATTATTGTAAAAGCTCTGGATTCCGGAACGATCAGGGATAAAAGCAGGGTAAATGTGCCAGGAAAGTATCTGGACCTGGGCGTGATCACGGATAAGGATGAAATGTACTTAAAAGAAAGCATAAAAGCAAGCGTAGATTTTTTCGCTTTGTCATTTGTCCAGAAAAGAGAGAACGTAGAAGAACTTCAAAAAATAGTAATGGAGAATCATGGCGATCAAGCCATAATCTCAAAGATAGAGACAAAAAGTGGGTTAAGAAATCTTAACGACATTGTGAAAGTCTCAGATTTTATAATGGTAGCAAGAGGAGATCTGGGAGTTGAGTTGCCGCTGGAAGAGATTGGGCTGATCCAGAAAAAGATAATTGGTGAATCACACAAATATGGGGTACCTACAATAGTGGCAACGCAGATGCTTGAATCGATGGTTAATGCGAGCTCTCCTACAAGGGCTGAAGTTTCGGATATTACCAATGCCATACTCGATAATACTGATGCGGTTATGCTATCTGAAGAAACAGCAATAGGAAAGTTTCCAGAGCAGGCAGTATTGTATCTCAAAAAAATATTGGATTTTGTAGAAACAAAAACATTAAATTTTGATGAACCTGCAGAGTTTCTGGGAAATCGTGTTGCATATTCTATAAGCAAAGCATCAAAAGTAATAGCTGAACAAATTGAAGCGGACGGCATAGTCGCGTTTACCAGATCTGGAAACACCGCCAGGATGATTTCGGCGGTCAGACCGGGCGTGCCTATTTATTCTGTTGTTGCTGATCAGGGATTGGCAAGAAGAATAAATTTGTTGAGAGGCATAAAACCGCTTTTAGTATCGGATAAACATGATCTTGAAAGCTCTGAATATGTTGCAGAGTTAGAGCGGGTGTACGGAATAAAACGGGGATCAAGATTGGTAGTAACCTCCGGCGCACCCTATTTTAAATTTGGAGGAACTAATGACGTTATGATAATTACTGTTGGCGAGTTCTTAGGGCGTGGGTATCCTGCTGGAAGATCCGTGAAAGGTTCAGTTTCAACAGATAAAAAAACTGGAGACATACTTTTTGTAGACTATGAAATTGACGATATCCAAAAACATTTTAAGAATTTTAAAGGCATAATATTTACCAGGCCCGTTAATCACAGAATTATGGATGAGATTGAAAAGCTGGGAATAACAGCATTGTACAATACTAAAATGCTTAAAGAAATTAAAGAAAATGATACTGTTTTCATAGATGGCTATACTGGAATAATAACTAAATAATCAGTCGAAAACATCATCTCTAATCGTATTTATTTTGAGCTCTGAGCCTGAATACTCTATGTACACATTCTTCAGTTTCAAGTACTCTTCTATACCCTGTTTGCTCCCTTCTCCTGCCTGCCCGGTCATCCTGAATCCAGTATGATATCCCTGCGAAGCTTCTGGGCCAGGCATGTTTACATACAGCTCTCCAAACCTTACTTTTTCAGCAGCAGTAAATATGAAGTCAGGGTCTTTCGTAAACAGATAAGAAGCCAGCCCATATTTGGAGTCGTTAGCTTTTTTTAAGGTTTCATCAATGCTTGAAATCCTGGCAGAACCTATTACAGGGCCAAAAATCTCTTCCTGAAACAGCGGAGAATCCTGTGCAACATTTTCTATTATTGTTGGCTCGAAGAAAAAGCCGGATTTGAATTTGCCTTTTAAATCTGGTTTTTTGCCACCGGTGAGTATTTTTAAATTCTCATCTTTTGCTTTTTCTACAAAGCTTTGAGTAGTTTTAAGAGCCGAATCATTTATCAGTGGTCCCACATCTGAAACTCTAGGATCACCGATCCTGAGCTTCTTTACTATGTTCTTGAATCTGTTCATGAAATCGTCATATATATTTTCATGAACGTAAAGCCTCTCTGCAGCAATGCAAGATTGCCCAGCATTGAGAAATTTGGCCCATGTCAAGGTTTTCAAAGCGTTTTTTATGTCTGCATCTTTCCATACTATAAACGGAGCCTTGCCGCCAAGTTCCAGAATGAGCTTTGCCATGTTTTTGGAGGCGTTCTGCATGATTCTCTGCCCGGTAGCGGTAGAACCTGTCATTGTGACCAGTGCCACTTTCTGATGCGATACTATGTAATCTCCAATCTCGCTGCCTTTTCCAGTTACAAGATTGATTACGCCTTTAGGAATACCTGCTTCTTCAAATTTTTTTACGAGCCATTCTGCAGTAAACGGTGTGTCACTGCTAGGCTTCAAGACTACTGTGTTTCCAGTGAGCAGTGCAGGTGCCAGTTTCCTGACCACCATTGCTGCCGGAAAATTCCATGGTGTAAGGGCTACGACCACTCCGTAAGGGACCTTGTACTGGAAAATTTTGCGCTTGCTGGTTTCTCCTTCTACCACGTATCCGTTTAGCTTTCTTGCAAATTCTGCATAATACTGGATCTGATCTAATACACCATTAACCTCATCTTCTGCCTCTCTGAAAATCTTGCCATTTTCAGCAACTAACAGCTCTTTCAGTTCCTCTCTTTTAGCAGAAATCAGGTCATGAGCATAATATAATATTTTAGATCGTTCTACAGAAGTCAGATCTGACCATTTATAAAAACTTTCTTCGGCTGCGTCTATAGCAGAATCCACATCTCTCTTTGAACCTGCAGGAAAAGTGCCTAAAACCTCTCCGGTGCTGGGATTTATTTTTTTTATAGACTCTCCTGTTTCTGATAAAACCCATTCTCCATTTATAAACATCTTCATAATTGTATCATAATAGTTCTAATATTTAAATTTGTTCTTGCTATTAAGGAAGCATCTGTAACAGATCGTTAAAATTTCATTTTGCTTCAGTATACTCTAAAATAGTGATAATAAATTCAGCATGGCTCCAGATCAATGGAGATACTGATAATACCGTATTATCATAAGGATTGATCTGTTCAGATAAGACCCCGGAGTTTTGTTTGTGATCCAGCACCCATTTTATTAGTTCTACTGCCTTGTCTATCTCTTTCATTCTTATAAAATACCTTGCAGCCCACAAAGTTGTAATGATCCACGGGTTCCCAGGAATATGAGAATCCTCTTTAGTTTTCTGATACGTGTCATTTTCATATCTTGCAATACCGCCCACATTTTTTACCCATAATTTCTGTAATATTATGTTCATGTTTGACTGCATTCTCGTATCTTTGACATCCTTCATATCAAAAAGGAATAAGGCCATATTCTGCGAATCTACAGTGAAATCCGGAACATTGTTAATGAGTGCTCTCGCATAGTACCCTTTCTCTTCAGAATAAAAATATTTTTCAAAAGACTCAGACATCTTTTTAGCCGCAGCATTGTATTTTTCAACAAGCTCGAAATCTCCAAAAGTTCTCGCAAAATTAGCAGCAGCTTTTAATCCAGCATATGTAGTGGCTACAGTAAAAGTATGCACACCGTACCTTTCTTCCCATAGATCATAAGAGCTCTTTGGCAGACCATTTTCATCAGTGAACTTTACTAAAAAATCAGCACTTTTTTTTATCAGGTTATCATAAAATGGAAAGAAGTATTCTATATCCAGTGATTGTAAATAGTATTGCCATAATGCCCATATCACCAGTGCAGTTTCATCTTCCTGAATTGGTATGATGGGCTCGTTGTTCATGATCCTGGGAATCCAGCTGCTCGCTATTTTTCCGTCTGCAGTGTATTTATGATAGAAATACCCGTCTTTCGATACGGTTTCCAAAGCGAAATCAAAGAATCTTCTCGAGGCACTGAAATGCAGCGTCTTGGTAAGTGCATATGCTGCCAAGGCGGCATCTCTGGGCCAGACATAGTAGTATCCATCCCTGCTGTTTTTAAGTATGTCACTATCAGACGAGGCCATGATTCCACCCTTGTTGTTTATATGTGTTCTGATTATAAACTGCGATTTTTTAAACAAGGACGAGAGATCAGAGTTTACAGCGATCTTCTTTTTAGCGCTCCATACCTCCCAGTAATTATTTGTTCTTCTATACATTTCTTTCAGCTGATCAAGGCTGATATAACTCTTATCTTTTATTATTTCGTCCATGTTTTCGCCGCATATTATGAAATAATAGAACGTTCTCGTTTCTCCTGGCTGTATGATTATCGTGTTTCCTATTACCGAATCTACAGATCCTATCGCTACAGGATTAAACGATAGCTTGCTGTCTTCAGCATCTCTCCAAGTGCCTTCAAATCCCCTGAAAGCCTTGATGCCTATCGCATACTGATCATTGGTATTGTTGAGATCGTCCAGTGTAGCTGCTAAAAAATATCTGCTGCCTTTGTAGTGGATCACCGAGTTCAATTCAGGATAATAAAATGCAGTGTCTCCGATATCATTTCCATATATGTAAAAATCATGATGGAAAAAGAACTTTATTTCTTGCGGCGCATTACTTTGGTTGAAAACGTTAATCTTTCTGACATAAATATCCCGGTATATGTCCACAAAATCCAGGTTCTCAAATTTTAACTGGTCAATCTGGTACTTTACATTGCCTATCATGGTATCATCCAGGTAATCCATGGCAGTAATGAGAGACCGATCAATCCATCTAAAATGATCGTTGATGGATACACCGAATCTGAAAGGGTGGCCCACTGCATGATTGTCAGACTGGTCATGGGCATAGTAAAAATCTACAATTCTATAATCTTTATCAAAGCTTACTAAAACTCTGCCATTTCCAATTGGCAAATACCTTACCATAAAATAGTATCTGTGTTCTCAAATTTAAAGCTTTTGATGCAAAGCCTGTTTTTATGCACTATAAAACAAAGATTTATTAATTACATTATGCTAAATCAGTAATATGAACTTTGACGAAGAATGGATAATAAGCAACAGAAATGGAAGTTATGCGTCTTCCTCCACATCGCTCTCAAATCTCCGCACCTATCATGGCATGTATGTTAAAAACATGAATGCAAGTTTTGATAGGTATGTGCTATTATCAAAGTTATTTGAAGAGCTGGAATTTGAAAACAAGAAGATAAATTTGGATACCAATCACTATCCGGGCGTGATTTATCCTGAGGGGTATAGGTATCTTCAAAATTTTGATTCTTCACAAATTCCCACATTTTATTATGACTTAGAAGAGACAAAACTTGTAAAGAAGATAATTATTGATCCTGAAAAAGACATAGTGATGATAAACTACAAATTTAGTGGTAAACTGCCAGAGCATTTCAGGCTATATCCTATGCTGGCGTTCAGAAATTATCATAATACAATGAGACAGAATGGCAGGAAATTCGAGTATGAAGAAGAACATGGTGCTTACAAATTTTTTTCTGATGACCTGTTTTTGAGAATTGCCAGGATTGGAACATTTAAAGAAGATAAGCTATGGTACTACAATTTCCAGTATATCATAGACAGAGAGCGTGGCTGCAATTACGAAGAGGATCTGTATTTGCCAGGGCACATAGAACTGGAAAATATCGGTGATACAGTGACGGTTTCCATTTACACCGATGAAGCTCCAGATTTTTCATTTGAAGAAGTTGAAAAAAGATATCTATCCTCACTGTCCTCCATTCGCCTTAAAAATGAAAATATTAGAAAACTAGTAAGAGATTCCACATATTTTTTGACCAGAGATAACATACTTGCAGGATATTACTGGTTTGCACCTTGGGCCAGGGACACATTCATATCATTGCCGGGACTTGTGCTGATCCCTAAAAGATACCATTTGGCGAAGGATATATTAGTGAATTACACGCAAAAGATAAAAGATGGATTGATGCCAAAAACATTGTCTGAATCTGATAATTACAGCACTGCAGACTCATCATTATGGTACCTATATGCACTGTATAAGTATTATAAATATACGCAGGACCTGAGAATGATAAAATTTGCGTACCCTAAGATGCTTGAAATAATTGATAGTTACATGAAAGGTAATGAATATCTTGAGATGACAGATGATTATCTGATTAAAGTTAAAAAACCACAGTTAACATGGATGGATGCCCGCATAGGGGATGTGATATTTACTCCAAGAACCGGATTTCCAGTGGAAATTAATGCACTATGGTATAACGCTCTTGAAATTGTCAGGTTTATGGCTAAAAAACAGAAAGTTGAATATCCGCAATATCTGGATCTCATGATTCCGGAAGTAAGAGAAAAGTTCAAAGCTAAATTTGTAAAAAATGAAATGATCCTGGACGTGGCAGAGCCTGATGACTATAGCATCCGCCCAAACTTCATATTTGCGTTTTCACTGCCTTATCCCGTCCTGGACAACTTTTCAAAATATTCGAAACTGGTAAAATCTAAGCTATTAACTCCTTTCGGGCTGAGAACTCTTATTAAGGATGATAAACGATACATCGGGATCTATGAAGGAGATCAGTTCCACAGAGATTCTGCATATCACAATGGATCAATATGGCCCTGGCTTGCAGGACCTTATATCACTGCATCAACAAATGCGGGCACTGACCCTGCAGAACTCTTGGAATATTTCAAAGAGCTGTATTCATTGCCAAAAATACCGGAGATTTTTGATGGCGATGAACCGCATAAGCCAAGAGGGTGCATTATGCAGGCATGGAGTTATGGTGAATTGATAAGGGCATTTTATGAAGATTTAAAGAGATAAACTATGAAAATCACGGTTATAGGATGGGAACTGCCACCGGCGTTTTCAGGTGGACTTGGAATACATACAATTAACCTGTTCAGCATAATAAGCAAGTTTGCAGAGGTAGAGATATATATCCCGAACATGGCAAGATCATATCCCGTTTATCCTTTTTCTGTAAGGACAGTTCAACTGACCTCGCAGGGATTTAAAAGCAGTTATGAACCAATCATTACCAATTTTTATGACGCAGTTGAAGAGTATAATCAGAAAGTTGTGAAAGCTTTTAATCCTAAAAACACAGCGGTAATTCACTGTCATGACTGGATCACGTTTAAAGCGGGCGTAGAGATCAAAGAAAAATACGGAATACCACTCGTTGTGACCGTTCATAGCACTGAAATAGACCGATCTGGAAACTTTTATCCGCAGAGGTCAATAATGGACATAGAGGAGCAGGGGCTAAAAAAAGCGGATCATATAATTGCAGTATCAGATTATACAAGAAAGATAATAACAGATACTTATGGTGTTCCGGATTCTAAAATAACCACAATATACAATGGATTGGGCAAGCATTTCTCTTCAATCCCGCCAAAAAACTACAATCTATCAGGATATGTATTATATTTTGGCAGGGTCACCATGCAAAAAGGACCCATATTCTTCGTAGAAGCAGCTAAAAAGGTTATTGATGAGATCCACGGTTTAAAATTCATAATGGCTGGAACTGGAGAGCAGTTGGAAGAGATGAAAACCCTATCAAAAACGCTTTCTATTAATAAAAATATGATATTTACCGGCTTTGTAGAATTTAATAAAGCGATGCAATATTATCGGAACAGCGACCTGTTCGTCTTGCCTGCCGTTTCAGAGCCATTTGGCATAACTGTCCTGGAGGCCATGAGCTCAGGGACTCCTGCCATAATAAGCAAAACCACAGGCGTAGGAGAAGCATTGAAAAATATACTTAAGGCAGATTTCTGGGATACGGATCTCATTGCAGAGTATATACTAGGCACAATAAAGTACAGAAGCCTTAGAAGCACGTTAGGCTCGATGGGGCAGATGGAGGCAAAGAAGTTTACATGGGAAAAAGCAGCAATAAAGACGATGGAGGTGTATCTGTCTTTATGAAAAACGTGGTGTTTTATTTTGAAGTGCACCAGCCCAGAAGGCTGAGAATTTACAGGATGAAAGAGATTGGCATCAATCACGATTATTTCTGGGACGAGAAAAACAGGGATATTTTTATGAGAGCGGCAAAAAAATGCTATATACCAGCCACAAAATTGTTTATAGAGCATGGCATAAAAGCCAGTTTTTCCCTCTCCGGCACTTTTTTAGAGCAGGCAATTGAATACGAACCGGAAGTTATAGAAACTTTCAAAGAGTATTTTAAAACGGGGTTGGGAGAGCTATTAAGCGAAACATATTATCACAGTCTCGCATCTTTGTGGGACCGGGATGAGTTCATGGCGCAGGTAAAGGAACAAGAAGACATGATATGGAAACTTTTCAGGATAAGGCCTAAGACTTTTAGGAATACGGAATTGCTTTATAATGACGATATTTCAAGGTACGTATCTTCCATGGGATATCACAACATAATTGCGGAAGGCACAGATTCGCTGATATCCGGGCATAATCCAAACTACATTTACAGGTCTGTATCAAACTTAAACTTGTTTTTAAGAAACTATCGGCTTAGCGATGACATATCTTTCAGGTTTTCAACATGGAACTGGCCTGAGTATCCTCTTACAGCGGACAAATACGCAAAATGGATAGACGGTGCTCAAGGAGACATTGCAAATCTGTTCATGGACTATGAAACTTTTGGAGAGCATCAGGTTTCTGAGACTGGCATATTTGAGTTTCTTAAATACCTGCCGGTAGAATTCAAGAACAGGAGAATCAGAATGCTCACGATAAACGAAGCAGCACAATCGTTTGAGAAAAGAGAGATGATAAAAGTTTCAGACGCGATCTCATGGGCGGATGTGAAGAGGGATGTAACTCCATGGCTAGGAAACGACATGCAGAAAGAGGCATTTAAAGAGCTCCAGAAGCTAAAGAACAATAACAACAAACAGATCTGGAGACATCTGCAGACTTCCGACCTGCTCTATTATATGTCTACCGGAACTTCTCCAGATCAGATTGTACATGAATATTTTAATCCTTACAAGTCACCATATTATGCGTTTTTAACATATATGGCAGTACTTGAAGATTTCAGGAGAAACACTGGAACAGATTTAAAATAAGATCTCATAAATGTTTAAATATGATAAAAAGTACATGAGTTATCATGACAAAAATTAAAAATATAGATGTTTATGAATTAGGGCAGGAAAAAGGTAGTGCTACATGGGCTTCTACAATGATACTTGTAAAAGTTACGACAGATGATGGGTACGTTGGTTATGGTGAGGCAGTTCCAACTTTGAGGGTATTGCCAGTGATAGAGTCCATCAAGGAGATATCGAGAGTATATATCGGGAAAGATCCGTTCGATGTCGAAAAGAACAGAAGAGAATGGTACAAACACGATTTTTACAATGCACAATCTTTTGAATCCACTACCGCGTTAAGTGCTGTTGACATTGCAAGCTGGGACATAATAGGTAAAATGCTAAAAACGCCCTTGTACAAGATACTCGGTGGAGAATACAGAAACAGGATCAGAGCGTATGCAAACGGCTGGTATGACAACTGTGTAACGCCAGAACAATTTGCTGCTAAAGCGAAAGAATGGGCATATAAAGGATATACAGCATTGAAATTTGATCCTTTTGGATCTTACTTTGACTACATTGATGAAAAGGGCCTGGCAGAGGCAGAAGCTAGAGTGAAGGCAGTCAGGGATGCGGTTGGCGATAAAATAGAGCTCTTGATTGAACATCATGGCAGATTCAATGTCAATTCGGCAATAATGATTGCAAAAAAACTGGAATCTTTGAATATCCTATTTGCAGAAGAGCCTGTTCATCCTGAAGATCTAGAAGGCCTGAAAAAGTACAGGAAGGCCACTTCTTTGAGAGTTGCGCTCGGAGAAAGAATAATAAACAAGGTTCAGGCACTGCAATATATGAAAGAGAATGTGGTGGATTTTTTGCAGCTCGACATTACGAATTCTGGGGGAGTAACAGAGGCTAAGAAGATAGTGGGAATGGCTGAGGCATTTGGAATAGAGATGGCCTTTCACAATGCTTTTGGGCCCGTGCAGAACGCTGTAACGTTGCAGATGGACGCATCGATACCTCTATTTTTGGTGCAAGAATCTTTCTATGATGTTTTTCCACAGTGGAAAAGAGATCTGATATTTAACAGCACGCCTGTTGAAGAAGGGCACTTTTCCCTGCCATCGAGGCCTGGGATAGGGGTAGAGATAAACGAGAAAATAATAGAAAAGTACAGTGTTAAAGGCCAAGAATACTTCAATCCTGAAGAACCCGTATGGGTCGTAAATGGAACATGGGTCAATAAGTCCAATCTATAACTGTTTTTATTTCTCCTTTTTGTTTTTTTGATATTGCCTCCAGCGAGTTTTCAGGCTTGAACTTGTCAGTGATAAGAGTATTAAGCAGAGATCCATACTCTGCGTTCCACAGTATTATATATTTTGCAGAATCTTCAAAATGAGTTTTTATGGCATTTACACTGCCAAATAGAAGTATATTATTTTCAACAATGTATGTGATCATCTCTCCCGAGATAGGGTATGAAGTGCCGCTAGTGGTGCCAAAAAATGTGACAGTACTGTTTTTTTTCAATTTGCTAAGCAGGGGGAACAATGCAGAAGGAACACCGCTAGTGTCCAGTAGCACGTCCAGGTCCGGTAAAGTTCCAAGATCTTTTTCAGAGTCAACGTACTCTACTTCAATTCTGTCCAGAAAGTTCATCTCCACCTTGGTAGCATCTCTCCTGTTTATTATAGATACATTAAATCCAATGGTTTTGAATAGAAGGGCGGTTAACAATCCAGTTGCACCGGTACCTATAACTGCTGCGTTCCGACAGTGGTAAGTGTTATCTTTACAGCGCCATATGGTTCGTTTTTGCAGGTTTTGAATCTCATCAACGGCTTTGATCATGTTCGTAAGCGGTTCTATTAAAACAGCAGTATCTCTGATATAATCTGGAACCTTTACAAGATTTATCTCATCATCAGTGAATTCTTCTCTCATAAACCCGTGCAATCCCCTAATTCCAGCCTCTGTAAACTCTCCGGTCTCACAAAAATCCTGCCTGCCATTAAGGCAATTCGAGCATTTACCACAGCCTCTTCTCACAATCGGGACAACCAGGTCGCCTCTCTTCAGGATTTTACTTGATCCGGGATCTTTCACAGTGCCCAGAGCTTCGTGCCCCAGTATTAGATACTCTGAACCGGCAGGGGCTCTGGCAAATTTAATTTTGTCAGTCACGATTCCTCTATCAGTCCCGCATATGCCATTATACAGTGTTTTCACTACTACTTTATCTTCTTGTATCGGATTATCGGGTAAATCTTTAACGTATACCCCCTCCTTTCCAGGATATACTAGTATAGCTTTCATTCTATCACCGCTATTATCCTTGCGGGAGCTCCGTCTCCATCCTTTACAAGCAGCGGTAAACAGAGCACGTAAAATTTTTTGTTGATAAGATCTTTAATGTTGTTTGATATATTTTCTATGATCACAATATTATTGGATAATAATGTTTTATGGACTATTCCATTGCTAGAAAGGGGTGATTCGACGCTTGGAGAATCAATGCCTACTGCTTTTGCCTTGTAACTTGCAAGTTTTCTGGCTGCGTCTACATTAAAATATGAAAATTCTTGCATTTTCCAGCTTGGTTTCCACAATTCGCTAGTACCAGTATAAAAAAGCGCTATTTTTCCTTTTACAGAGTCATTGATATCTTCCTCCCCAATTTCCTTTTTACCGGCAACGTTTATTACTATCCCATCACCAGAATAGGCCATGAGGTCAAGTTCATTGACATGCTTTCCGTTTTCCAGAAAATGGGCGGGTGCGTCTACATGCGTGCCTGTATGAGTTCCCATCTGCAGTTTTTTAATATTCACGCCATCTTTAGATATTGATTTATAAATCTCTATCTTTGGCTCTGGATCTCCGGGATAGTAAGGCATATTATTTTCTAGATTATGGCTTAACTCAATTACTTTTTTGAAATTCATGGTATCACATAAACACACATCCTATAAGTATGTTTTCCAGGCCTTGTCAAATTTTCGTTGATATGATCTGACTTGCGATCATTTGCTCCACATCTTTTGACTGCTTCATCGCTTCTCCTGATCGCCCTTTCTCAATTTCTTGGAGGGATCGTGTCAGCCTTGTCCGACCCCGTCTCGCTATGTTTATTGCTGCATTTACGTCCCTGTCTATTATCAATCCACATTTATCACAGATCAGAGTTCTTCCATGCTCTTTTCGGGTAAGTGACCCACATTCCGAACATTCTCTGCTTGTGTTCCTTGTTTCTTTTCTTGTCAATTCTATTACAGGCACGCCTTCCCATTCGCCCTTGTATTTTATCTGGTTCATTAACATACCGTACGGGAAGGCATTATAAAACATAAATCGATAATTTTTACCTTTATTATCGCCTTTGTGTGGTATGTCTTTTACGCTCTTGATATTTTCCAGCACGGGTGCGCCGTCAAAGGTGAATAACCATGAGTGAAAGTCTCAAAGTAGTAATAACCGGAAGCTACGAAGCAAGGGTCA
>JBMFWH010000018.1:0-24343 GCA_049965455.1 Thermoplasmata archaeon
GGAGCTGTTTATCGAAGCGCAATCTGGTTCTTTTTCTCCATAAATGAATAAATGAAACTATCAAAAAACTCAAAAACAATCGGAGATTCTGACATGGTAACTGGTCATGATTATGAAGTGAAAATCTAAAAGAAAGTGCCTTTACTACAATATTTTTTTAATTTATTATTACAAAATAAAAATATTATCTATCCTTTAAATTCGGTAAAAATTACGTATAATACTAGTTTTTATGAAAACTTAACTACAGAATCATGACCTATTACCGTTCATGGATATCCCTACTAGATAGCTAAAATAGTGCAGATAGACTAAAATCTGGTCTATTATAGTTAATAAAACCTACGCTCCATCTTGTCCTGACAATATGTGCATACTTAATAACTGCATCAGATATTTTCTCAATTTTCCAATCAGTACAACTAATGTTTAAACTGCATACTTATCATTGCAATCTTTTCAAAAACTACCGTTAAAATCGATTCCTAAAATAAAAAAATAGGGGAAAATGGTTAATAAGGTCTAGGAGGCCTAAGTGCGTTTTCCAGATGCGTTCTTGCAAGCAGCAAAAACACGCCCGTGAGGATCAGCCCGAATATTATTCCGAGAACCGCCCACAATACCGTGTCTTCCTGGTACGCTTCCTGGTATCTGCCATGCTGTGTTAGATTGTATATTTTCCATGTTTTCAAAAACACCAAGATTGTAAACACTGCAAAAACCAGATATATAATCAATCCTACATACGCTCCGTTCAGAGTTCCCGCGTAAAGGGATCTATCATATGTTGGTAGGCTTGCTATATATGAGCTCCAGTAAAGTATTGAAGAAACAGCCATTATTGCTTCAACCACAAATACTAAGATCGATATTATGGAAAAGATAAAGGCAATCAATATCATTGTGTTTGCAGACTGGAATTCAGAATATTGCATGCTTTGTGGGGATCCAAACGGTGGCTGCTGGTATCCTTGCTGATATGGATATGGCGGTGGTGGCGTGGCAGGAGCCTGCGGTGCCGGAGGCGGGGTATATGGTTGTTGTGGTGGTGGAGGTGGTGGTGGCACAAACTGTTGCTGGGGTGGAATATTCTGTGATGCTGCTGGTAATGGACTGCCACACTGTTTGCAGTACATGGCGTTGTCGTCATTTGCCGTTCCGCATTTAGTACAATATTTCATTTTTTTCTCTCCAATAGTTTATATTAGTTATTAGTATTATAAACATAATATATAAATTTAATGTTGTTTTATAAATAAAATTTATTAGAGGCTTAAGAAAAATGTATAAAATTCTAAAAGCATATAATATTTTAAACAATTGTTCAAAACAATCGGGTATAATGATCGGTAACACTGGAATTAATACTCCCTTCTATTTATCGCATCCAGCATTGCAGGGGCATCTTGCAGTGTTTGGAAAGACCAATACCGGCAAAAGCACATTATTGTTGAACGTTGCAGAACAGCTAATAAACGATAACAAGGCGCTGGTCTTGATCGATCCGCATGGAGCGCTGGCGTACCGGGTGCTGAAAGCGATACCTGATCGTAGGGCTCAAGACCTAATATATATCACGCCCGAGTTTTTGAAGAGCGGCAATGAATATTATGCCATAACGATCAACGCATTGCAAGTAGCACAATCTACGGATCCTGTTCAGAACGAGCTGGAACGGTTGAGAGCGGTAGATAACCTCAAGCTTCTGTTTTCGAGAGATGATCAGTTTTCGATGGGCACGTGGGGACCCAGGCTGGAAGTGATATTCAGCACGCTTACCAAAGCTCTGCTCGATATAGACAACAATGCCACGATCACGGACCTTCTGGATTTGCTGGTCGACAAAGATTGCAGGGCTAGGTTTTTATGGGTCACGAAAGACAGGGATGTAGCTGAGTACCTGAAAGACCTGTACCGGTCAAAATACAGCATGGAGTATGTTACAAGTACTGTAAACAAGCTTTTGCCAATAAAAAAGAACATGTTTATAAGAGAGCTGATAGCATCTAAAAAACAGTCTGTAGATTTTATGGAGCTGTTGTCAGGCACGCCGATAATAATCGCAAACCTTTCAAAGTCAAGCATCAGCGAAACAATGAGCAGCATGGTCGGTTCCCTGATCATAAACATGCTCTGGCACGCAAAATTGAAACTGAACATTCCATCTCAATTATTTTTGATCATTGACGAGCTCCAGAATTTCAGTGCCCTGAACCTGAAGAGCATGCTGAGCGAAGGTCGAAAATATGGAATAAGCATGATTCTGGCAACACAGCATCTGAACCAGATTCAGCAAGATTTGCTGGAATCCATGCTCGGAAACATTGCGAACATCTGCGCATTTAATATCGGTGCTACAGATTCGCAGAAGCTCAAGCACCTGTTTTCCACATATCCGGGATCTGAGAACAAGATAGAGTACCTGCTCCAGAACATGGACAGGAACCAGCTATTGTTCAGGACCATGCTGGACGGAAAACATGCGATATTGACCTTGAAAACAGTATATCATCAAGATAACGATAAAGATATAAAGAGCCTGATCGAGTCGAGCGTGAAGAGATACGGCACAAAGATTGAGCTGAATAGCAACAGCTATGATTTTGTGCTATTTGCAATATCCAGGCTGCAGAACCGAAAACATAGAACTTTGGCGTTTGAAGATATATACAGGGAAGTCAAGGCGCTTAAAAACATGGAAGTGTCAGAGCTGGATCTGGTGCTGAGAAACTATCAGAGTAGGAACCTAGTCTCAGATCATGAAGGAT
This sequence comes from Thermoplasmata archaeon, assembly GCA_049965455.1. Lineage (GTDB taxonomy): Archaea > Thermoplasmatota > Thermoplasmata > Thermoplasmatales > ARK-15 > JAVRLB01. The sequence continues at coordinate 2,769 of JBMFWH010000018.1, forward strand.
TTTTCATCACTGTTGACGGCGAGAAATATCTGGGTTCTATTTCGGAGGTGGAGAGGGTGCTCAACGAGGGGGAGTACCACAGATATCTGATAAACAGGGCAGTGCAGTATTTTAGCAGCATGAACATGCAATGCACCGTTCTACAGCAATCAAACAAAGAGACTCCGGACGCAATACTGAAAGTGGGCAGAAAGATCATCAATGTAGAAGCAGAGTATGGAGAGCTGACCAAGAAAGTGACTATTTTGAACCATCTCATAAAATTCAAGACCAGAAACGTGATATTTCTGACTTTCAAGGATGATGCGCAGGATCTTTACGAGTTTTTAAAGGCTCCATACAAAAAAACAAAAGAGGAGGGCAAGGTACCTTATACATTAAATGGCGCGCCGCTGGACTGGACGAAGGCTGGAAACATTATACAGAGATCTAGAATATTGGTTATTCCAGATCCCGGAGAATTAAAGGCGGTGCGAGAGTACCGTTTCAACGGTACAGGTATGGTTTCATAGATCATGAGACAGTACGCGCAACATTAATATATTAAAAAAGGCTGTATTTGTCCTGAGGTCATGACATTAAGAATGATTGCAACAAAGAAGATCGTGGTACTGGTAATATTGCTGCTTTTAGCCGAATTAAGCGTTCCTGCTGCACACGCACAATCGACGCCTGCATGGGCATTTGACGGTGCTTACGTGCAATATGGCATAACAGAGTATGCAAACAACAGCACCTCCAATTCCACGATATTATATACCCTCTCTGCCGTTGACTTGGCTTTGCAGTCTTTCAACGTTACCATGCAAAGCGTGCCATATTCAGGAACCATAATTACCGAAAAGGCAACATTCACCGATCCCGCGCCGTTTCCGGCAGAGAACATCACTGTTTTAACAGCGCTGAATGCAGGCCGGATACTGCCAGGCTATAATGCAACTACAATGGCCATAAAGCATGTGACCATCAAGACAGGTGTCGGATCTTTTGCTGCAGATGAGGTTAATTACACGACGCTGAACCTACCTGTGAACTTTATCACCGAAACTCCCGCAGATCTTAACAATCCCAATTTTCCCACAGTGAGCAACATGACAATCTGGGTTGCATCCAGTTCGGGGCTCATAATCAAGATCATGTATGGAAATATCTCTTCCATGACCTTGGAAAAGACAAACATTGGCGTTTCTTCAAACTCGTTATTGACGTTAATCATTGTCATAGCAATATTGATTTTCTTGGTCGTATTTTTCATTATTCGTGGCCGGACACACAGCAATATATATAAACAGATCTGAAAATCACTGTGTTACGTTTTTTGTCGTAGTAAAGTTTATATTATAGTCGTATATAATTGTATTATGGTTGAAGAATCGGTAATGCCGGATTTTGCGGTGGCAAGGCTCAGGGAAATTAAGCAGGGTTCTGTGCTGTGTCCTCTCGAGTATGTGGAAGAGGAAGAGCATGGATCAGTGCCTTTAGACCGGTGCGTATACTGCAGAAATTTTGTCAAGATAGAGGATAATAAGGTAATGTGCACCATAACTTGGCTCTGAAAAATCATATCAGAATATTATCATTTTTTCCGGAGCAGCATAAACTAAAAAAAGAAAAAAGAAATTATTCTTTTTTCTTGCCCTTCAGCTTTGGCGTCTTAGAGCTCATTTTCACGATCAGGAATATTACCAGTGCTACTATTATGAACGTTAATAATGCTCCGAAAAAACTGCCAATCTCAAAAGGTCCGACCGCTATGTCCTGCCATTTTACGCCTGGAGGGGTAGTATACTGTATGATCGGCATTATCAGGTCACTTACAAGAGCCTGTACAAGCGCGCCCAGATACAGGCCGAGAATGAAAGCGACAGCCATTCCCAGCACTTTGTACTGAGACATAAAAACTCTAAACTCGTTCATGAATCCTTTTGGTGGCGGTGGTGCAGGTTTCGGGGTGAGCAATGCCGTGATTTTCTTTAACTCTTCCAGAATCTCATTATCATTAACCATGATGGTAATCATGATTATCTGTATATTTATACTTTTAAAAATATAGATATTTAGATCATGATGAGTTTGAAAAACTGTTTTAGAGATTTGTCCAGCTTTGGAGCTATGACAAACTGGCAATACGGATTATCCGGATTATTTTTAAAATAGTTTTTATGATACTCTTCAGCACTGTAAAACGAGCTGTACGGTTCTACAGCGGTCACGATCGGATTTTTATACTGTTTTTTATCAGTGAGCTCTCTGATAAATTCTGTTGCAATGCGGTGCTGTTCTTCAGTCATATAAAATATGACAGACCGGTACTGTGTTCCGATATCGTTACCTTGCCTGTTCAGCGTAGTTGGGTCATGTATATAGAAAAACACGGTTAGAATGTCACGGTACGTGATTTTGCTAGGCTCAAACGTGATCCTGACCACTTCTGCATGCCCGGTCTTGCCAGTACAAACCTGTTCATAACTCGGATCTGTTACATTTCCGCCCGCATATCCAGGCTCAACTTTCAAGATTCCGTCTAGATTCTGAAAAACCGCTTCTGCGCACCAGAAACAGCCACTGCCAAGCACTGCTACGTTTTCCACATTACCCATAAATAAATCTGATGCGTATCTCGTATATTATCTTGGCGATCCTTTCTATAGCGATAATATAAGGTTATATAAATAATATTTATTCAATTCTTTTATGATATGGGTTGCATAATTCAGAAAAATAATTGAAAAGATATGTACTGTGATAGCTAAAAATAAAAAACGATACAACTGTAAATTTTAGCAAAAGACAACAACCTATGCCAGAAACAAACCGTTAGACCACCTTTATATACTCATAACTAAAAAGTATCGGAAAGTGGTGGATCTCCAAGATATTAAAAGTGTAGGGAGTATGTACTTTTTAAAGAAAAACTATCACCAATGCACTTTAATACATAATAAAAAAGCAAGGAAATAGTAATAAATTTAACGCTTTATTTCTGTCCTAGACAACATCGTAATTTTTAAATATCAGTAAATTATAACTAACATTAGGTAGGTTGTATGAAACGGATAATCGTTCTCTTTATAGCGATCTTCTTATTAGTTACCGTTTTTAATGTTGAAGCATCATCATTTTCTAATGCAGATATTGCCACCCCACAAGCATTGCAATCTTTTACAGCTTTGCCTGAAGTTCTTGATAATAGTATTGCAAATCATACCAGCGATCAACAAAATAACATATCCCTTAATGCCGGAGGAAGCACTTATCTGTACGGTGCCACAGATGGGGGGGTCAGGCATTGTGGTCCTATAACTTTACAACGATTTTTCTTGCATCTAATAATCATATTGGCACAAATTCGATTGAAGGGTATTCCAGTAATAATAGTGCAATAGCCAATTATCCGTCACCTATTACACAAAAAGCTATCGGTGGTATTTCAGTAGGATATCCGGGTGCCATAAATACCTCGGTTGGAAAAAGTACAAATTATTATGTTGTTGACGGAGTAGCTGAAAACGGAACACCAACATCAGAGCCACCAACATCTGTAAATTATCAGTTCACAGTTTCAGGCTCTGAAAAACTGGCGGTGTTCTTTATTGAGGGATCTTCCTTTGTAAACCCTATAATAAATACAAACTTCAATTTGGTAAAGCTAAATGAATTAAACGGGCCATTGCTTTTTATTTATCTGGGCGATGCAACATTGAACCCTGGCACTTACAACATTAATTTGAACATGAGTGTTGCCCAATCATCTAATTTGAACGCATGCGATGCAATTATTGGTGTATATTTGTTTCCAGAACTTACTTTTACCGTTCAGGCTAAACAGGTAACTTATCCCGTATCTTTTACGGAAACAGGATTGCCCTCCGGGTCTTCTTGGGGCATTACGGTTAACGGAAATACATATTCGTCTTCAAGTAATATAGTTAATTTCAATGAGCCCAATGGAACTTACTACTATGAAGTAGTCCCGCCCTCTGGATATACCACATCGCCACCAACAGGTACATTTACAGTTTCAGGAGCTCCGGTATCCAACAGCCTATTATTTACAAAAGCAACAAAAGGGCCTTACAGGATCACATTTACAGAGACGGGCCTGCCCAATGGAACTGAATGGATTGTTGAATCCCCAAATACGTTTATGTACAATTCAACAAATAACACGCTTATATTCTACGAGCCTAATGGCACTTATTTCTATGATATATTCACATATGTAAATTATTATGCGAACATACCGCGGGGCAATTTTACAGTTTTGGGCGCATCTGTAAACATTTCCGTTGTATTCTCAACAACTGTATCACAATCGTATGTGGTAAGCTTTTATGCAAGTGGACTACCGAAAGGTGTGTCATGGACGGTAACATTCAATGGCCAGACTATAACATCAACAAATGATTACATCAATTTCACAGTGCCTAACGGGGTATATTCATGGACATATTCCATACCTTATCCCTATTATTCCACAATCACTCCTGAAAAAATAACAGTGGATAACCAAGGTACAAAAATAATAGTTCCTGTCCTTTCAAAAACTGCAACATCTGTACCACTTTCGAGTTCAATTCCACCATCCCTTCTCCTTATAATTGGATTAATCATAATTGTCGTTATCGTGGTTCTTGTTATATTTATATTACTAAGAAAACGTAAAAGGCCCAGACCATTTGGCCAAGGTCCGGGATTTTATGGCAAACAACCATTTCCGCCAGGCCCCCCTCCAAACTATCCTCCATCACCTCCTCGACAACAACATCCTTGAATATATGCACAGGAAACGATACTAAAACCTTCACAATAAACCCTCGAATATCTTAATCAAGCCAATATCCCTAAATCTCATGGTTTTTTATAGGCATTTGATTTGAACCAGTTTCTAAATATTTGCGGGATGATACTTGATAATAATTAGATTATAACAGATTATTGACAGCTACAAAAAAGACTATGCCAGAAATTGGTGCTTTGATACTTTTTTATTTTTAGGTTTCATAGTACATATCTTTTCAATTGTTTTTATGAATTATTTGAATATTAACACAAGAGTGATATTATAAAAACATGTATTATAAATAGAAAATTTAGTGATAATTAATCAGACTCTCTCAGTTTCTGGCCAGCCAGAAACCAGATCATCGAAGCTATGGATCCGGCGGCAGGGATTACTGCCGCAAAATTGATGAACCCATGGATCATGCCTTTTGCTCTTATTCCAGTAACCGGAACTCCGGCATCATAGAGCCTGGCAATATACATTTCACCCTGATCTCTCAACGGATCATGCTCGGCAGTGATGATTATTGCTTCAGGCAGGTTTTTCAGATCTTCGGCAAGGATGGGTGACATATATATGTTTAAAAGGTCCTGATCCGAGCTAAGATACATCTTGTTGAACCAGTACATCTGCTTTCGAGTCAGAAAATAGCCCTCGCCATACTCTCGCAAAGACTCTGAAAACAGGTCCGGGCCGAGCACAGGATAGAACATGACCTGCAGCTTGGGCACCGGCATATTGCAGTTTCTAGCTCTCAAGCACGCTGCCGCAGCAAGGTTACCTCCTGCGCTGTCTCCGGCAATAGCAATTCTGGCAGGGTCTATGCCCAGCAATCTGCAGTTGTCTCGAGCCCACACATATGATTCGTAAGTATCATCTATCGCGGCAGGAAACTTGTGCTCAGGAGCAAGTCTGTAGTCTACCGCTAAAACTTTGCAGCCTGATATGTTTGCAGCAGTTCTGCAAATGCTATCAAATGCGTCAACATTTCCGAACGCGAATCCGCCACCATGCAGGTATATGATCAGCGCGTCAAACTTGTTGTCAGGCTCGTATAATCTGCACGATACCTTGATGCCATGGTGCTCAAAGTTCAGATCTCGCACTACCTTGACAGGCTCGCTTTTTTGAAGAAACGGGTTCTGGTTCATCAGCGTTCTAAGCTCTTCAATACTCATCTCGCTGAAATCTGGAAACTTTAACAATTCTAACAATTTTCTGGCACTTGGATCAACTGCCATGCTTGAAAACATCATTTTATGTTATATAAACATTTTTCAATATTTTATTGCATTCTTGATTTTTTCACAATCTTGAGCTCTGGGCATGTACTTTTTCACATATGCACAGTCAGTGTCATATTTTTTCTGCTGCAGCCAGGGATTCAGTTTTCTGTATCTATCCTTCGGATCCACGCCGGTTCCTGCAACCCACTGCCAGTTTCCGTTGTTTAGGCTTGTATCATAATCTTTCAGCTTGGTGGCAAAATATTTCTCACCCATTCTCCAGTCCATTTCTAGATTCTTTATCAGGTATGAGGCCACAACCATCCTTACACGATTATGTATGAACCCCTCTGCGTTCAGCTGCCTCATTCCTGCATCCACGATAGGCACTCCGGTCCTTCCTTCTGTCCATCTCCTGAATTTTACAGGATCATGGCTTCAGTTATGAGCATAACTCGCAAAATCCTTTTCGAACACATATGGAAAATGAAAGGCGATATACATGAAAAAATCATGTCAGTACGATTGCATGATAAACTCAGCCATCTTGTTGTGCATGGCTCTCCAGTACACTTCTCTTACTGACACAGTACCGAATTTCAGGTGCGGAGACAGCATTGAAGTCTTGTTCAAAATCGGATAATCTTTAAAAACAGCATAATCTTTGAGCAGATCCAGCCTTTCAACTAGCCTCAGGGCGTTAACTCTTGTTGCGGCCGGATCGGAGTTCAGACTTTTCAATGATACTTGCAATAATGCTGGCAGCTCTGAAAGGTCGAAAAAATGATTTTCAGGATGCTTGCAATGCTCCGGATCTCGCATAACATGCTTCAAAGCTTCTCTGTAAAACTGCGAAAATACTCGGTACGGTGTCTGATGCTTGGTTAATATCGAGCGTGGATTTGTAAGCATATAATCTGCACATTTTATAAAAGATATTCCCTTTTCGTTCAGGTTTTTGCCAATGTTCAGATCCCGGACTATTGAAAAAGGAGTGTAATCTTCATTGACAAATACTGCATCCGCTCTGTTTAAAGCTGCAAACTCCGGTATCTCATGCACTGCAATGCCTTTTATGATGCACAGTTTTGATCATGCTTTATGTAGCTGTGCATACAGGTCTTTTAAAACGCTCCAACCATGAACCGGGCCGAATTTTCACCTATATATTCCTTATTTTCAACCTGCCTGGTGTCCATGGACAAATAGCGGGATTACGTTTTCAGAGTTTTGCAGTGCTTCTGTAAGTTCTGTATTGTCTGCCAATCTCTTCTGAACACAAAAATAGATGTATTGAATTTTTTCATGTAATAAAAAAAGAAAATTAGAGTTTTAATAATTTTTCAAGGTTCTTTTTCACAGCGTCGATAAACTCTTCTGAATTAACCACTGCATTTACGGGTGGTTCTGCGATCTTTGCAACGTCCTGGGTCATGATCTTGTCTGTTTCTATAGTTTTGATAAGCGCCTTTTCCAGAGTCTCTGCAAAATTAACAAGATCTTTCAGGCCATCAATCTCGCCTCTTCTCTTAAGCCCTCGAGTCCAAGCGAATATCAGTGCTGTCGGATTCGAAGACACTTTCTCGCCTTTCATATACTTGTAATAATGTCTCTGCACAGTTCCATGCGCTGCCTCAGACAGATAATATCCTTCTGGCGATAATAGCTCTGAAGTCATGAGCGCAAGTGTTCCTACGTACGCAGTGGACACAAAGTCTGAAAATACGTCTCCATCATAGTTTTTGCAGGCCCATATAAATCCGCCCTCAGATCTGACCACTCTTGCAACCGCATCGTCGATAAGGTAATAATTGTACGTGATGCCCGCCTTGTTCAGTGCATCCTTGAACTCTTTCTCATATACCTGATTGAATATCTCTTTGAATCTTGCATCATAAAATTTGGAAATCGTATCCTTGGTTGCAAACCAGAGGTCCAGCTTGCTCATCAGCGCATATCTGAACGAAGCTCTTGCAAATCCTTCTATGGACTTGTCTATGTTGTACACTCCTTGCAACACACCAGAACCGCTGAACTTTGGATACTGCACTTTTTTCTCTTTTCCGCTTGCAGACTTGAATGTAATCTCGGCAGTTCCCGGCTCGTCAAATCTCATGCCCACGCCATCGTAAATATCTCCGAATGCATGTCTTGCCACCACGATCGGTTTTTTCCAGAATCGTACAGCTGGCTGTATGTTGCTCATCGTTATCGGAGCCCTGAAAACTGTGCCGTCCAGTATTTTTCTGATCGTGCCGTTTGGACTGGGCCACTCTTTTTTCAGGTTGAATTCTTTCACTCTCTCAGCATTGGGTGTAATAGTAGCACATTTGATGCCTACACCCCACTTTTTAACGGCTTCTGCTGATTTAAAAGTGACTTCATCATTTGTTTTGTCTCTGTTCAAGACATGAAGATCATAATAATCGATTTTCAGATCCACATACGGTTCAAGAAGTTTCTCTTTGACCCAGGCCCACAGGACCCTGGTCATTTCATCTCCGTCCATCTCAACAACAGGTTTATCCATAGATATCTTATTTTTCATCGGATCACCAATACCTTATATAACAAGGATATTAATAAAATATTATGATTCCCTCTATGTTTCTATTATTAATTTTTTAAGTTTATGTCCAAAAACCGGCACTTTTTTCAGACTTACTGATAAAAAATAAATTATGTTATAGATTCCTCGAGATAAGTACTTGCGCGAATACGTTTAAAAATTACAGGTATTTAGTAGTAATAAAAATATAGATATCCAGAACCATATCTATTGACGGTTCTGGAATGTTCATGCTCATTTTTTTGGTACGGTTTTATCAAACCCCTCCTCATCTTTCTGCTCATCCTGAAAATCTATCCATTCAATATCCTTTTTAGGCGCTAAATTCAGGACCGGGGCAGTAAACTTAATTTTTTCAGGAGCCTTTTCAGAAACTGTTATCCCGTGAATAGCCTTGCTAATTATCCAGATTGTTGCAAATGAGAGTGCAAACACTGCAACTAATACTATTACCAGTCCAAATTCCTCTATTCCTAACTGTTTAAGCGCCATAATCCCGCCTCCGAAAAGAAGCCCGTTCGGAAGATTGCTGTTGCCTGACGCGGTTGCAAATGGAGTTTGCGTGAAAAACGCGATCATCGTCAATCCAAACGCACCGCCAAGAAAATGGCTTGGAAACAAGCCTACAGGATCTGTGAACCACTTGAATCTAGAAAAGAACTTTTCTCCTGCTAGAAACAATGGTCCGCCGATCAGTCCAAGTATAAAAGCACTGCCAGGACTAACAAATCCTGCAAGTGGAGTGATTATTATGAGCCCCATCAATATTCCATTTACAGCATAAAGCAATCCAGGATTCTCTTTTGTCTGCAGATACCTGAAAAACATTACTGAAATAAATGATGCAGAAGCTGCTAAAAACGTGGTAATTACAACCACGAGAACGTCGCTGTTAAATGCCAGGACGCTGCCAGTATTAAAGCCAAACCATCCGACCCATAGCAACAATATTGAGAGGGTAAGCCACCCGGCACTGACTTTGATTTTAACCTGAGGACTCTCTTTTAATCCTCTGGCTTTCTCTTCTCTCCAAATCTGGTATACAATTGCAAGCCCTGCCACTCCTGCTGCTGCATGAACTACCAGTCCTCCAGCAAAGTCTCGCATACCCATTAAATACAACCATCCTGACGGGTTCCAGATCCATGCTGCTGGCAGGTTCCAGATAATTGTAAAGTATACCACCGAGAAAATAAACAGCGCTGAAAACTTGATTTTTTTCAATGCTATGACAGATACAAGCGCAAATGTTACAGATGCAGAAGCTGCTTCAAACAGAAAATAGGTGCCGGTTGTAAGTCCGGTTCCAAAATAGGAAGAACCCGTAGACCACCATATTCCTGAAAGTAACCCTGATACACTGCCTGAAAAACCTCCAAGCAGAAATCCGGGTCCATACAACGGGTTTCCAATAATTCCACCAATAGTTGGCGCAAAGGCAGTATTGAACCCTACAATAGCCATTACGAATATTGCAGTTCCAGTTATCGTAATAGTCTTGATCAGGCTTTCTGTATATTCTAAGCCAAGTTCTCCGATTTCCAAAAAACCAACTGATATTGTCATAACAAATACCAGCAAAGCTGCAATAACAACCCACAGATTGTTTGCGAGATATTTATAATTGCTCAAAATGTTTACCACTACATTTGGAATCATATAAATTTCACTGCCCCTTAAATTATGATGTGTTATTTTAACTTTTATGACAAGTCTATGGCGGAAATAAAGCGTTAGATTTTAACAATATTTTTTAATGAAAACACCCTAATATATGCATTTGTTTGGCAATCTTTTTCATGTTGTATATACATAACACAAAAAAGTGTTGAAGAAACACGTGCTATCTTAATAAAACAACAAAAAAGATCCAACCGTCAATTTCCGTCATAGTGACAAGTCTATGCCAGAAACAAACCGGTAGACCACCTTAATATAATCATAAGTAAAAAGTATCGGGGGAAATAGTTGATTTCCAAGATATTAAAAGTGTAGAAGGTATATACTTTTTAAAGAAAAACTATCACAAATGTCATGTAGTAAATAATAAAACTGCAAGGAAATAGCGATCGATTTAACGTTTTATTTCTGTCATAGTGACAAGTTTTTGTGAATCTTAATTTCTCAGCCAGAAAAGCTAAAACGGTCCTGAACTTAGCTGCAAGAAACATAAAAAAACATTAGGTAACTGGTCACGATTATGAAGTGGCGATATGACAGAAAGTGCCTTTAATACAATATTTTTTTAATTTATTATTATTACAAAATAAAATATATTATCTATCCTTTAAATACAGTGAAAATTACGCATAATACTAACTTTTATGAACACTTAACTTCAGAATCGTGACCTATTACAACATTAGGGTCCTGTCAAATCTTCGTTGATAAATACGTATTATTTCATTTTGTCGAAGGCATAGCTTTTATATGGATCATCTAATTTAAATCGTTTTCGAAATATGCTATGTATGATGATGGATGCTCTTTTTAATATTTTCAACGAAGAAATGACAATCTCAACATTAGAAAAGAGTTAAATATGACAAAGTATTTAATAAGTACGTGGCAAAACATTTACTTTATTTTATGGGGGTTAATCAGTATCCAAAAATAAAAGTGGTATTCGCCATATTGTTATTTTTAATAATAATATTTTCATATTTTTATATATTTTTAAATTCTCCCGATTTAAATTTTTCAAACAATACTAAAAAAAATGAACAAGCAAGCATATATGCCAAAAATAAAACAATGGCTGTCAATAACGCCATGTATTATGTTAACTGGACACTTGCATTAATAAACAACACGCTGGTACATGGCAATATCATGCCTTATGATAATAATATAGTTGAATTAGAGCCAGGCGCTATCCTTTACAATCCGTTTAACAATGAGATCTACGGGGCAAATGATGGTACTGATAGCTTATACATTATTAACACTACCACAGATCATGTTGTTTCAACGATATATGTGCAATCTACTCCTTACGGACTAGCTTATGATTCGTCGAACCATTATATATATGTAACAAACGAAGCTTCAAACAGCGTTTCAGTAATAAATTCCTCCACAGACAGAGTTATCGCGAACGTGTCTGTCGGATCGGATCCGAGGGGTATTGCATATGACCCGTTCAATCAGGATATCTATGTTGATATTCAGTATCCGGCTGGCGTTTCAGTGATCAGCACAGATACCAATACTGTTATGGCAACTGTGCCAGTTAATTCTGTCCCTTACGGTATAGCATATGACCCTGCAAACGATGATGTTTACGTTTCTGAAGTGTATTCTAATAGGGTGCTTGTTATCAGCTCTGTCTCTAATACTGTTATAGCAACTGTGAAGGTGGGTTCAGGGCCAATAGGATTGTTATACGATCCTGTAATTCAGGATGTGTACGTTGCAAATAGTGGTTCTAATACCATATCCATAATAAGCTCGACCATAAATGCGGTCATACAAAACTTGACAGCAGGATCAGTGCCAGTAAGCATGAGTTATAATCCTGCAAATCAAAATATCTATGTGACAGATAGCGGTTCTAATATTGTTACAGTGATTAGCACTGTAAACTACAGAACTAACTCAACGGTATTTGTGGGGTTGAATCCAATTAGCGTAGCATACGATGCAGTGAACAATAATATCTATGTAGTCAACACGCAATCAGGAACAGTTTCAATTTTATCACCGGGCAAATACATTGCATATGAAGTTACTTTTACAGAATCAGGGTTGCCACCGGGGAAGAAGTGGTACCTGAACATCACGGGAGCAGTAAACAGCACAGCATCAGGACCTCTTACAAACACTACTTATTTCATTGTTCTCATAAACGGCACGTATTCATACATAACAGGCACGAATGACACTAAATACGAGCCTGATCAGGTAAATGGAACGTTTATGGTAAATGGGGCATCTTTGACTGTTCCTGTGAATTACTCAAAGATTCCTCCCCCGCCACCCATTCCCTTGTATGTATATTTCATCTCCGCTTTTGTAATACTAGTAATAGTTATAGCCTTACTAATCCCCCGTGATGAGTTTAAGAGAAAGTTGTAATAGCTTAGTATCTTACCGCTTCAATTACCCTGCTGTTGCTTCCATCTACGAGCATTATATTCTGTATCCCATTTACTTCTATGTTCAAGTACCATATTGGCGCATGCAAAATCTCACCTTTTGACAATCTGAAATTTATGTGTCTGTTAATTATCTCGACACTCGAATGAATAATATGTGGCATTTTTTGAGAGGTTAGTATAAAATGAACATTAGCTTCCGCGATCATTCTTGCATCCTCCTGTGGTAGATCTCCATTAATTATATCTTTGCTCAGATCATTATTTGTGAATGGTCTCATTCTGGATAGATCGAAAAAATATTCTCTTGGTTGGTACTGTATCAATGATTTTACCCCTATTACTGGATAATAAAAAGTGCCCTCAGAAGGGGGGGGCATCCTATTGGCATGAGAAGGAATGTTTGAAGTGAATATTGTATAGTATCTAACTTGAAATAGCCAGAACGGTACCATTTTGAATATAGTATCTTTAGGCACTGAATTTTTTGATATGGTAGAATTCCTGTATCTTCCCATCAAACTTTGATATCCTATGTTCAAAGCTAGTTCTTTAGTCGGTACATTTACATCTAAAAACCAGTGCTTGGTCGCATTTTTCCAGCTTCCCCCATCTATTATCATAGGATTCCCACAATACTCACAGGTGATAATTGAAGCGTTAATGTCTGGCTTTAGTGGTGCACCGCATGATGGGCAAGTTAATTCTTTGATAGCTGGCTCTGGAACGTGAGACTGTACCGCATAGATCTCGAATTTGTTCCCGCATTTTATACAGAACTTGGCATCATCACCGTTCTGAGTTCCACAGTTAGGGCAATATTTAACCATTTCAGATCTATTAATAAATTGATTAATCTGATATTAAGTTTTCGTAATACATCTAAATAATTTTTTAAAAAATGAATATTTAGTTGCAATATTTTTAAATGCTGCTGCGGTTTTAGAAAAATTAATATTCTGGAATAATAATTACCAGGTTATGGAGAGCAGCAAAATAAAAATTTTAGTGATCTTGATAATTGCAGTTTTAATGCTATCAATCTATCCACCCCTAGCCTCATCTGGACACCAAAATATTAAACTGGGTGTTAGTCCAGCCATAGTTTCTAATGAAATTGAGTATGGATATGTAGCCAATGGAAACCCATATGTAAATTATATTACTGTATTTAACAGGCAGACAATGGATATAGCCGAGAATATTACAGTTGGCTATGCACCTGCGGGTATAGTTACTTCCCCTAACGGATCTTTTGTTTATGTCTCTAATTTTGTATCTAATAATGTTTCTGTTATAAGCACCGGATCTAACGAAGTGATAAGATCCATTAATGTGGGTACATCGCCAGATAGTATTGCAGTTTCGCCGGATGGAGATTATGTGCTGGTTGCAAATACAGGATCTTCAAGTGTCTCGATAATAAATACTTCAACGTTTTCTGTCACAAATGTCACGGTTGGGGGCGTGCCCGGTGGATACAATGGCATTTTTGGCCAAGGCTATCCCACTGGTATTCCTGATGGGATTGTGTTTAGCCCTAACAGCACATTTGCCTATGTCGGAAACGCAGTTGGAAATGTAACAGTTGTTAATTTGAAATCAGATGCAGTGGTAAGGCAGATAACAGTCTCTACTACATATCCCGTAAATGGTCTTGCAATTTCAGAAAGTGGCCTTTATCTTTATGCAGTGATCAATGAATATGTCCCTGCAAATGATTATGGTAGCCATGTCTCTGTAATAAGCACACAGTCATTTTCAATCTTGTATAATATATCTACTGATTTTGAGCCTGAATCAATTGCTCTGAATGGTAATGGAAATCTGGCTTACGTAACAAGTGGGTATAATAATACTGTTGATGTGCTGAATATTACAACCAAAGCGCTGGTAAACAGGTATCCTTTGCCTCGCAATTCAATACCGATTGGCATTTATTTTTCTCATGGATATCAGCTTATGTATGTAGCCGACTCTGGAAATAATAGTATTTCTGTGATAAATATAGCAACCGGTTCTGTTTTGACATACCCGATCGGCGTTTATCCTATGAGCATTTCAATGGCGGATCTTTATCCCGTTAACTTTGAAGAATCAGGGCTTCCTTCTAGCACTACATGGTCTGTCATCGTTAATTCTATTAATATTACAGGCAACGGTTTGCAAATTCAATTTTTAGAGCCAAACGGATCTTATTCTTACGCATTAGGTATTGTATCTGGCTACAGGCCAAATCAAAACTATGGCACATTTACTGTTGCCGGAAATGCGCTTTCTATAACAATTTTATGGACTAGGGTAACGTACCAGATTTCTTTTAAAGAATCTGGACTTCCCTCTGGAACAAGATGGGATGTGACACTGAATAATACCACAAATTCGTCAACATCAAATGTAATCAATTTCATAGAACCTAATGGCACATATTCATTTGTTATTGGCACTGTACCTGGTTACAGAACAGCTAATAAGACAGGCCAGATATTTGTTAATGGTGGGAATGCTGTACGAAATATAGTCTGGTCGGTGAATACGTATTCTATTTCTTTTGTGGAATCTGGATTAAGAGCTGGCACTCTATGGTCTGTTACGCTTAACGGAGCTTTATCATCTTCTAAATCGACAAACATATCATTTAGCGAGCCTAATGGATCATATTCATATACTATAGACAACATAAATGGATACATTGCAAACAATTATTCAGGAACTATTACCGTGAATGGCGCCAATATAACAGTGTCTGTTTCTTGGTTCCCAATACTTTACACTATTTATTTCAATGAAACGGGCTTACCAGCAGGAACACCATGGTCTGTAACATTGAACGGTACAGTAAAAACCTCTACTACTTCCACTATCATGTTCAGCGAGCCGAATGGATCTTACATATTCAGCATCGAAAGTATTAGTGGTTATACTATAAGTCCACAATTTAATACGATTAATGTTGATGGGGCTAGTGTCCATGAGAGTATTACATTTAGCCCTGTTCCGCCAGCAACTTATGAAATAACTTTTATGGAGTCTGGGCTTCCCACAGGTACAAACTGGTCAGTCACATTCAATGGCATTACAAATTATTCAACATCTAACTCAATATTTTTCTATGCTAAGAATGGTACTTACAGTTATTCAATAGGGATGATATCTGGATACTCTGTTAATCCTTCCTCTGGGAATATAATAGTTTCAGGATCAAGTATTAACAATGTCGTATCCTTCTCACCTATTGTAGCTGGCCAGTATTACATAATATTTGAAGAGTCTGGGCTCCCCACAGGTACAAACTGGTCAGTCACATTCAATGGCATTACAAAATATTCGACTGGCAATACAATAACGTTCACAGCTAGTAACGGTACTTACAGTTATGCTATTGCAGTGCCTTCTGAATATTCAGTACAGAATTCACAGGGGACAATCACAGTTGATGGTAAATCTCTTACAGTTCCAGTCAATTCATCCAAAACATCTGTATTCCCGTGGCTTTTGATACTTATAATAATACTTCTAATAGTCGCGGTCTTGATTGTTTTAATAATCCTGATGAAAAAACGAAAGAGACCAGGTCAACCATATTATGGTAGTTCACAGAACTATCCCCCGCCTGGGCCTTTCCAGCAAAATCCACCCTCGCCACCTCAGCAACAATATCCTGGAGCATATCCACAGGCGCCGGCTCCACCCACCCCACCTAATTATCCATCACGCCAACAGCAATACCCAAGTGAAATTAAACCTCAACAAAACATTCCTGCTACAACCTATACAGAAAATGCTGTTCTCCAAAAGCCAGGGCAGCAATATCCTTATCAGAATGTTCAGCAGAATCAATCATTTTCTGGGCAGGAAGTTCTTCTATTCAATCATCCTGGAGCCATGCTTTTAAAAATAGACGATAAGGTGGTAAGCAGGCCACCATATTCTGGAACAATATACATATCCAATAAAAACTTCATATTCCTATCTAAGGGCAAAAGTGGTAGTGCAGCGTTAATGCTTGGAGCTGCCACTGGTGGAATAGTCCAAAAAAGTCTTTCAAACGTGGATCTTCAGGAAATCAATAAGTATCTTAACAGTAATGGCTCATTTATAGTCAGCGTTTCAAATATATCAAGCATATCGGCAGGTACATCCTCAATGTTAAAGGGTAGTTTCATTAAAATTTCAGCAAAAGTGCCCGTAAATCCTTATGGTACAAATGTTGCAGGATATAACGTAGAATTTACGTTCTTACCCAAGGGATATATAGGAGCTGCAATATTGAAAAAGGAAGAAGCGGAATACATAAATACTACAATAGCTCAGATGGTGGGCAAATAATTTTTTTTATTTTTCATTGTGAATGAAGCTGATGCACAAGTTATTTATGCAATATATGCTACGATATAATCTGGATCTCTTTATCAATTTTACAAACAGGTTTAAATATCTGATTATTTTCATAACTGAAATCATAGTATGAAAAATAAAACAGAAACACTAGAATTGATGAAAAAAGATCTTATTCATGGATCTTCCTGGTACTTTGACAGGGCTTTAGAGTTGCTGAAAGATACTGGGATTGAAGATCTGCCTGAAAATCTTGAGGCCATTAAAATGTTTAGGCCCATGGGAACACTGGCAAACATCGTAGAAGCGCTTCAGGGCACTAAAGACGAGCAGGAGCTGAAGATAAAAATCGAGAATCTTAAAAAATATCGGACAAACGCAAAGAACGGGCTCAAAAAAATAGCGGCAAAGCTTGAATTTCGGTCTTTTATCACAATCAGTTACAGCTCTGCAATTCTCTCTCTGTTAGAGATCAGCAGCCCTGATCGCATATACCTGATGGAATCCAGGCCCGGTTCGGAAGCCAGGAAGGCACTGAAAGAGTATTCCAGGTATTCTGAGATAAGCGTTGTTCCAGACTCTGCAATCTGTGGTTTTATCGAGAAATCAGGTTCGGTCATAATTGGCGCGGATGGCATTTATTCAGCCGGTTTTGCAATTAACAAGATTGGCAGTAGGCCTTTAATTTTATGTGCAAAGACGCTGAATGTGCCTGTCTATGTGGCCATGGAATCATATAAAGCCTGTAATGCAGGTCCGTCAACTGTCACAGAAACGGATTTTAGATATTGCGGACAGGGCATAAAGGTACCGTTGTTTGAAAAGATACCTTTAACTGAAATAAGCCATCTTATAACGGATGCAGGCATTTTTGCCGACCCAAAGCCTTCTGACATCAAGCATATGCACGATCATTTTATATGGTCTATAAGTATCTAAAAGAAGCAACTGCTAGTTAAAGAAACAATGAGACGAGCCTGACCATGAAATTTGGAAAAAACCTGGGAAACATTACATCATTAGCATAGATCGTTCTCACTTTATCAATTACTTCAGAGATTCGAGCTGCATCCTTTTCCTTGAGTTCCAGATTTATTGCACCAACTATATCTTTCACCTGCTTTACGTTTTTGAAGCCGGGTATTGGAAGCACCCCTAATTGTGCCTCATATGCAAGCACCAGTTGCGTGACAGAGACATTATTCTGTAAAGCGATCTCTTTCAGCACTTCCAGAAGAGGCTCGTATCTTTTCATGTTGTGGTCACTGAACAAGCTGTTTATCTTTCTGATCCCGCCAGAAGGCCTGTTTCCAGCTCCGTATTTTCCGGTGAGAAATCCCTGGGCAAGCGGGCTCCATGCAATCAATTTTATGTCATGCTCGTTCATGTAATTTTGCAGGTTTTTGTCTGGTCTTTCGATCAGATTGAATTTTATCTGGTTGCTTTCAATCCTGTAATCTTTGAGATACGATGCTACTTTTTGAAGCGTATTGAGAGAAAAGTTGGAAACTCCTATATGCTTTATCAAACCCTCTTTCGCTAACCTTTCCAGCTCTTTAAATAGCTCTTGAAGATTGGTATAATTGCTGGGCTCCCAGTGAACCTGATATAGGTCTACATAATCAATATTCAATCTATTCAAGCTTCCATGCAAGCTTTTGCCAACTCTCTTTGCGGTTGCATTAAATCCTGCCACTTTCGTAGCTATGTAAATCTGTTTTCTGTCCAACGTTTCAAGAGCCTTTCCAATAAGCTCTTCTGACGTGCCACCACCGTAGATCTCGGCACTATCTATGAAATTGATACCATTATTAATTGCATATTTAAACGCTTCAATCGATGAATTGTAATCATAGTCTTTACCCCATCCTTTCAAACCCATCTGCCAGGTCCCTAATCCTATCGCGTTAGCTTTGCCATCCAAGAACATATCAGTCATCAATTACACAACATGTTCAACATTATTAATATTTTTATATCATTTAACCTGTATACTTACATAAATCCAATTTTTTTTATATGTGAAAACCGTACCTGAGACTGTGATCAGGTGTAGATGAGAAAATCGTTCTTAATTTTGCATCTTGCATTGTTTTCGTTCGGTTACGGTATGGCAGTATTTGCGTTGCCGCCATTCGTTACAGTATTAGGTGCAGGGCAGTTTTACCTGGGCGAATTTGGCTTTTTTCTGATGCTTCCCAATGTTGTATTACCTTACTTTTTCTCCAAGCTGAAAAATCTGGATACAGTCTCAAAGTTTGTAATATTTGGAACGTTGACAACCGGATCCACGATATTTCTCTTAATAATCGAAAAATCTCTGGAATTGGTGCTTGTAATCACTCTAGTTCTTGGAATAGGTCAATTTATCTGGTGGATCACGACTGAGATTTTCTTTACGGGCATTTCCAGGGGAACAAACCTGATAAACATATACAGCGTGGTTTGGGGTACATCCTATTTTATAGCGCCTCTGTTGGCAGGGTACATGATCCAGAGGGTTGGATACGCACCTGTTTTTTCAGTTTCTTTTGCAATGGTAATGATTGCTATAATAATGTTCATTATTGCGATTAACCAGGAGAAATTCAGACGAATTGATACTTTTGAGAGTTCAAAAGGCACACGAATACTGATTGAATCTTTTATTCCTAGTTTTGGTGCTGGCATTGTGTTCGGAACCTTGACTTCCATATTTCCAGGATTTTTGCTGCATAATGGCATTACTGTACTGGAACTTGGTATACTGTCCTCCGCTTTGGCAATGACGAGGTTGGTAGGGTTCATATATCTTACCAGGATCAGCGACGTGAAAAAGTTAAGAAACATGCTAAACCTGTCTTTTTTATTGCTGATTCCCATAATACTGCCGTTTCTGGTTATCAATTTCTATGTTTTGCTTGCAATGATGCTCATTATAGGGTTCAGCACTGCATTTGGCATATCTGCGCCGTTGATTTACATATCCAACATAAAAGAAGCGAATGTCAGCAAGAATATTGCCTTATACGAGCTTTCTTTCGGGTCAAGCGTATCTATATTTGCGTTAATAGGTGGGTATATATCCCAGCAAATAGGAAATAGATGGCCTTATTTTATAGATTTTGTTATTATTGCAGTAATGGCAATATACTTCATCAGGGCTGGTAGACGCAGATAAAAAAGCGAATTAATAAATCGTAAAAATTATGCTTTGTTGAATAAATCAGATTGGAATTTTAATCCGGGCACAATACTATACGAAGAAAATTAGATTTTTAGACCTAAAAAATATAACCTTTTCAAAAGTATTTATGGGAATAATTTTAGAATATTTATTAAACACAGCAAAAAATTAAAAATTTTTAAATATGAAATCTATCATGGTTAAACCATGAAAGTTTCAGATAGCATTGATGTGATAGATGGGACAATGTGCAATGTTTATGTTTTGAAGACTGCTGGAAAAGTTATACAGATTGATTCAGGAATGAAAGGCAGTGCCAAGAAAATAATCGATTATTACAACAACAATAATATCAAGCCTGATATCGTGCTGATCACGCATTATCACATTGATCACATTGGCGGCTTGAAAATCGTTAAGGACATGTACAATCCAGAAATTTATGCGAGCGATATAGAGATCCCAATAATCGAGGGAAAGCAAGGCTATCCTAAACCCAAGTCATTTGCCGCTAGATTATTGTTTTCCATGGTAAAATCCCCGGCAATTCAGGGCATAAAACCGCTACAAGACCTGAAAATAGAGGGGTTAAAGGTAATTGAATCTCCGGGCCATACGCCGGGAAGCGTTTCATATTTTCTAGAATCAGAGAGAATGATGTTTATAGGAGACGCAGCAGGATCTGTGAATGGAAACATGGTTATAAATGAAAAATATAGCCTGGATCTGGATAGTGCTAAGAGATCTCTAGACAAAATAAGAAGTTACAGTCCTGTTACGGTTCTGCCCGGGCATGGGGCACCTTTAAAAATATAGTTGCAGAGTTTATGCAAGGGCGGTGCTGCTAAAAAAATATTATATAATTATTTGCAGTTAAGTGTTAGTGATGAAAAAAGCATCATGGTTGAAGTTTCTGTTTAACCTCTATCCTCCATTATTAGGCGCGGGAATACACGTGAAGAAGATCTCACCAGATTTTAGAGAGTTACAGGCACAAATGAATCTGAGATGGTATAATCGAAATTATGTAAAGACTCATTTTGGCGGTTCATTGTTTTCCATGACTGATCCCTTCATAATGACCCTGCACATAAATATCCTGGGCAAGATATCTTGGGCAAGGATTACATTGTCTGGGACAAAAGTTCCTGTATTGAATTTGTAAAGCCGGGCATTGGCACTATATACGCGAAATTTATCATAACGGATGAGCAGATAGAGAACATTATGAATAACACAATTGACGGAAAGAAGTATTATTCGGAATTTCCTAAATTCCCGTACTTTTAGGCACTATGATCCCGAACTTCTCAAATATCTCTTTCTGTTCTTTTGTTAATTCTTGCACTATAAGCTCATTATCATATACTTTGCACTTCACGTTCCTTAGCAG
>JBMFWH010000019.1:0-23909 GCA_049965455.1 Thermoplasmata archaeon
CATATATGAGAGAGAACGGACATGGCAGAAGATTCAGGAGGAAGCTTGGTTCATGGTCACCATATGAGCTTCAGAGGGTCATAGAATACAAGGCAAAGGATGCAGGTAAGAATGTAGTATATGTAAATCCGAAGCATACCTCACAGAATTGTTCAAGATGTGGCTATACAGATAAAAATAACAGGCATGGCTCAGTATTCAAATGCAATAATTGCGGTTCAATAAAACTCCACTCATGGGTGGATGGGGAGCCCAGCAACAAGCTCCAAAGCTTTAGCGAGGATTAGTTGACAGGATCTCTTTCTTCCATATTGGAACGCTCTTCTTGATTTCATCAATAACGAAACTACAGGCTCTGAAAGCATCTTCTCGATGTGATGCTGTAACAACAATTCCGACCACGTTCTCCTGTGGCAATAAGGATCCGATTCTATGGATCACAGATACGTCCAGTATATCAAATTTGCTCTTTGCATTTTCCACAATCTTGTTCAGCTCTAACATCGCCATTTCTCTGTAGCATTCATAATCTAAGCGCTGAATATTCTTATTTCCGTCTATTTTTCGCACAATGCCTGTAAAAGTTACTATTGCTCCTGTTTTATCATCTTTCAAGCTCTGCAACAAGGCCTCGATCGAAAAGTTTTGTTGTGTAATATCTACAATACCCATGGTAATTGAAAATGAAATCTGCAATATTAGGTTTTTTGTTGCACCAAAAATTACGAAAATTTTAAATTTTTCATAATATTACAATGCTCATGGATTTTAAGTTTTTAGATGCAAGCTACTATTCTAAGATTATAGAGCTTTGGAATAAAGCAGGACTGGACTTTAAACCACACGGCAGAGACTCTCTGGAAAACATAAAAACGCAGATAGAGAGGCATCCGGACATGATCCTGGGTGCTTTGGATAACGGGAAATTGGTGGGAGTGACATTTATCACAGATGATGGAAGAAAAGGATGGATCAATAGGTTGGCTGTTGACCCAGCATATCAGAGAAAAGGTGTAGCAAAAAATCTAATAGCTACGGCTGAGCAGATATTTAAAAGCAAGGGCATTAAACTTTATGCGGCACTTATTGAAAAAGAAAATGATAAATCACAAAATTTATTTTTAAAGATGAGTTATAAGAAGACAGATATTCTTTACTTTAGCAAAAAAGAGTTTGAAGAATATTGAAGAAAGGTAGAGATAATGGATGAAATTATAAAACTGAAACTAAAAGCCAACGAGATCAGGCAAAGCATTATAAAGATGGTATATACTGCAAAATCAGGGCATCCTGGCGGATCGCTGTCTGCTGTAGATATAATAACAGTTCTGTATTTCAAGGAACTGAACATAGATCCACAGAACCCACAGTGGGAAGACAGAGATAGATTTGTGCTAAGCAAAGGGCACGCGACACCCGCACTATATTCAGCATTAGCTATGCGTGGATATTTTGACATACAAGAACTTTTAAAATTCAGGCAGATAGGGTCGATGCTACAGGGGCATCCATCAATGCATGTACCGGGCGTGGACATGGCCACAGGTTCTCTAGGGCAAGGATTGAGCTCTGCAATAGGAATGGCTCTAAATGCAAGAATATGGAACAAAGGTTACAAGGTATTTGCCATGATCGGGGACGGAGAGTGTGATGAAGGAAGCATATGGGAAGCTGCATTATTTGCCGCATCAAAAAAGCTATCGAACTTGATAGTGTTTTTGGATAGAAATATGTACCAGCTAGATGGCGGCACTGAAAATATATTAAGGTTAGGCGATCTGGAACAAAAATGGAGAGCTTTTGACTGGAATGTGATTACGATTGACGGGCATGACATAGAGCAGATACTAGAAGCGGTGAAACAGGCAAGAAAAGAGGCGAATAAACCAACGATGATAGTTGCGCATACGATAAAAGGCAAAGGTGTATCATATATGGAAAACACGCATGCATATCATGGCAAACCTCCTGAAAATGAGCAGGATTTCAAAAAGGCTATGGAAGAGCTGGAAATGGAGCGTAATAAATATGAATTATAATTCACAGAGAGTAGTTTATGGCGAGACACTGGCAGAGATGGGCGAAAAACATAAGAATCTTGTAGTGCTGGATGCTGACCTCTCGAGCTCTACGCAGACCACTAAATTCGGAAAGAAATATCCAGACCGATTTTTTAATGTGGGAATACAGGAACAGAACATGATGGGCATTGCCTCAGGCTTGGCTGCGTCTGGAAACATTGTTTTTGCGAGCACATTTGCAGTGTTTGCAGCAGGCAGAGCATATGATTTTGTGAGGCAGAGCATCTGTTATCCAAACCTTAACGTCAAGATAGTTGCCACGCATGCGGGTATAACGGTCGGCGAAGACGGAGCATCGCACCAGATGATCGAAGATATCGGGCTTATGACCAGCCTGCCGAACATGCGCGTAATCGCTCCTGCAGATGCATCGGAAACCAAGCGTGTAATAGAGCATATTGCAGACATTTACGGACCTTTTTATGTAAGGTTAAGCAGAGAGAAAGTACCAGAATTAACTGAAAAATACAGTTTTGAGCTTGGAAAAGGGTACGTGCTAAAAGATGGAAATGACATCACTGTAATCACCACCGGAATATTGTTGAACAGTGCCCTTATTGCAGCACAAATCATGAAAGAGAAAGGCATAGACGTGAGAGTGATCAACATGCCTACGGTAAAGCCCATCGATAAAGAGCTAATAATCAAGGCTGCAAGAGAGACTGGCGGGATAGTAACTGCTGAAGAGCACAACATCTTTAACGGGTTAGGATCTCGCGTGGCAGAAGTGGTTTCTGAAAATTATCCTAGTATAGTATTGAGGCTGGGAATGAACGATCAGTTTGCAGAGTCTGGAAAGAGCTGGGAACTGATGAAAAAATATAAATTAACTGAAGAGGGAATAATGGACAAAATACAAAAAATAATGGAGCTGAAAAAATGAAAATATTTTTGGATACTGCTAATTTAAAAGAGATAGAAACCGGAGTAGAATGGGGCATTATAGATGGAGTAACTACCAATCCATCTTTAGCGGCTAAAGAAGCAGATAAGCATAACTTTAACGATCTGGTAAAAAAAATACTGGGCATGGTCAGCGGGCCAGTAAGCCTGGAAGTTTTGTCACTAGAATCTGAAAAGATGGTGGAAGAGGCAAAAAAGCTGGCTAAACTTGGTAATAACGTGGTAATCAAGGTACCGATCACCACGGAAGGAGTCAAAGCGATAAAAATACTGTCAGGACTGGGAATCAAAACAAATGCAACGCTGATATTCACGCCCATACAGGCACTGTTGGCAGCAAAGGCCGGTGCTAGCTATGTATCTCCGTTCGTCGGTAGGCTTGACGATATAGGAGAAGATGGCATGCACTTGGTTGAAGATATTCGAACAATATTTGACAACTATAATATAGAGACAGAGATCATTGTAGCAAGCGTAAGACATCCGGTTCATGTTTATGAGTCTGCATTGATTGGTGCGGATATAGTAACCTTACCGTTTAATGTGCTGGAAAAACTGTTCAAGCATCCAAAAACCGAAGAAGGAATACAGCGATTTCTAGAAGACTGGAAAAAAGTAAAACTATAAAAAATATACAACTAATTTGGGGCATTGAAAATAAATAAGGATGGTAAATGAATCCATGGATCTGTATCACGCTATCTGTATTTGAGGTCTACGCTGTGGACACTTTCAGTATCGTGACCACGAAGTAAAGTGTCTGCCCTGCAACCTCTTTATTATAGTTTATTGTTATAGTGGTGCTATTTACAGCCTCTATTATTCCTCCACCTGGTAATAATGTCATAGGAGTTGCAATTACCGTTATGGATATTGTCTGGTTCTGGCTTATAGAATTCACATAAACCTGGTAATTCGTATCGTTCAGGTATGGATAATAATATTGATTTGCCTCTGCATTGTTTGATATGGTAACAGTATTTGTATTTGAGTTTATTGCAAGAACCTGATCGTTCCAGCCGTATACCTTATCATGGGTCACTGCGTATAGCACCGGCGACGCTCCGGTCCTGGATGTAAATTCGGATATTGTGAGGGTCTGATATACTGGTACTTGATGCGTTACACTTATGTTTATAACCTTTGACCAGTCCATCGGATAGCCTTCTGAAGGAGGCACTATAATCTTTTTTGTCTCGCCTTGATACATGCCGATAACACCCTGACTAAATCCTTTGATGAGCTGCCCTGAACCCGCTGTAAAGTTTAGCGGCGCAAAGTTGCCAGAGTATGTATAAGTAAGAGTTTTTGGATAGCTAACATTGTTTTGTGCCACGCTCTGGATATTGGTATCAAATACTTTTGGTTGCCCGCCAGGATATAATATGTATCCATAATAAAGCACAGACACATAACTTCCGTTTTCCACAACAGGCTCAGTTGAAGTTTTAGGGATTGTGCTATTGTACCATACATATGTTCCCGAACTGGCGGCTATTATTACTGCAACTACAATTAATACATAGACTATGGTTTTCATTACCACAGACCATGATCAATTAACATATATATCTTACGCTCCAATCGTTTTTATATTGTTTATTGATAGTAATGATACTATAAAATCAATGTTATTAAGAGGCCATTCAGAAATGTTAATATTCTACAAATTATTATCCCCGTGGTGAAAGTCATGGATGTATCTAACCGATTTTCTGATATTGCAACCAAGATGCGCGGGTCTGAAATTAGAGAACTATTAAAATATGCAGACAATCCTAATGTGATCTCTTTTGCAGGAGGATTGCCCAATCCAAAATCTTTTCCGCTCGATATTTTAAAACAAATTTTTTTGGACCAGCTTCAGAACAGTGGCTCTAAAATCTTTCAGTATGGCACAACTGAAGGATTGTCAGAGCTAAGAGAAGAGCTGTCTAAAAAACTGGATAAGGATTATAATATCAAAGCACCAAAAGATAACATTTTAATTTTGACAGGTTCTCAGCAGGGCCTTTATATGGTAGGAAAGGTACTGATCAATCCCGGAGACCTGGTAATTACCGAGGCACCGACATACATTGCTGCACTCAGCGCTTTTAGAGCCAACTATGCCAAAATAAAAGGCATAGAAATGGACGAAAACGGCTTGAAAACTGAAGTTTTAGAAGATACATTGAAAAACTCGGACGTTATGCCTAAATTTATATATGTTATCCCAACGTTTCAGAACCCGGCAGGAATAACAATGAGCTTGGACCGAAGAAAACATCTATTAGAGATTGCGAGCAAATATGATCTGCTCATTTTTGAAGATGATCCGTACGGGCACCTGCGATTTTCCGGTGATCCAATACCACCTATTGCAGGACTGGATAAAGAGGGCAGAACACTGTACATGGGAACATTTTCGAAAGTTTTAGCTCCGGGGCTCAGAATCGGATACATAGCCGGACATCCGGACATTATAAAGAAACTGAACATAACAAAGCAGGTTACTGACCTGTGTAGCAATTCGCTATCTCAGTATATCGCATACGAGTACCTGAAAAATGATTATATTGACGACCAGATCCCCAAGATCATAGAAATGTACCGGAGAAAGAGAGATCTGATGATAAACACTTTGCAGGATCTAGCACCGAAAGACACAGAATGGACTAGACCGGATGGGGGAATGTTCTTGTGGCTGAAAACCAATCCCAAGATCGATGCTGAAAAGATGTTTCCAAATGCCATAAAAAACGGTGTGGCATATGTGATAGGCTCTGCGTTTTATCCAGAGCGAAACGGTAAGAATACAATGCGCTTGAACTATACATACCCCACGGACGCAAATATCGTCGAAGGAATTAAAAGATTGCTGAAAACTATAAAAGAGGAAAATCAGTAATCTATTATTTTTTCTAATAATAGAATTATGTTTTTCAAGTCTGCAATGTGAACCATCTCTACTGGAGAATGTGTGTACTTTACAGGTATGCACAGTGCGATTGAGTTCAGTCCCAACTCAAAAGTGGCTGCGGCGTCAGTGCTGCCCAGCGCATAAAGCTCTTGTACGGGAATATTTTCCTTTTCTGAAACCATCTTGATCTTCTTTCTGAGCGTTTGTGATGAAACTCCACGGGAATCTACAAACCTTATGGCCGCACCCTTTCCGGTCCTGACCGGGCTCAGGTGAAACTGCATGTTCGCAATGTCTCCTGCCGAAACAGTATCTATTGCATATACTTCTTTAAAATGCTCTTTGTAAAACGTTTTTGCGCCTCTCAATCCGGTTTCTTCTTGCACTGTGAATATAAAGGTCAGTTTCTTGCCCAGTTTTTTGGATGCCAAGCGATCGATCAACATTAACAGCACCGCACACCCGGTCCTGTTGTCCAATCCGCGGGAGGCCACGTATTTATCGTTCAAGATCAAAAACTCTTTTTTCCATCTTACAGCATCTAATGTCTTGATTCCTAATTTTGCCACTTCTTCTCTGTTGCCCGCTCCCACATCAATAAGCAACTCTTCTGTGGGAATGACTTTTTTCAAATCTTCTTCTGCAGAAAGGTGCACAGGCTTCAATCCTATCACACCATTTACTACACCCGTATCTGTAAATATCTCTACTGCCTTTCCATAATGATATCTGGAGTCCACACCGCCCAGCTTTCTCATTCTCAGATACCCGTCTTCCTCAATGTATGAAACTACCATGCCTATCTCGTCCATATGCGCCACGAAAGCAAGTTCTTCCCCCTCTCCTATCGAAAAGTACAGGTTTCCAACCTCGTCTTCCTTGGGCTCTCCATATTTTTTCAGAACGCTTTTTATGTACTCTCTTATCGGCGCTTCATAACCACTCACGCCGGGAGCTATTACTAGATCTCTTAATGTATCTATCAATTCCATAAACTTTCACCTTTACTTCTATTTATCGAAATTCTCAATAATAAACTTTTTCATGGTATCAAACAGATCGTTAAATACTTCTTTCTGTGCATTAATCATCAGAAAGTTTCCTTTTCCACCACCTTTCTGGTTGTATTTTTCTATAAGCCTGTACAGTTGTTGTAAATCTATGCTCAAAGACTTTGAAAACAACAAAAATATCTTCTCTTCGTCCTGACTACCGTACAATACTATTGCGGTCTCGCTGTTGACAATTTCCTGTGCACGCTTTTCAATGCCTTTAAAATCTCCGAGCTCAGACCTGGACCAGTAAAAATTTAAATTGTGAAATCTGGTATTGTCAAACCTGAACATTTTAGAGGTCAAATCATAATACTCTTTTTTTAAAATATCAAGCTCGTTCTTTGTGTTTTCGATCTTTTTTACCAGCTCTGGACCTGCCTGATTGAATAACATCTCTATGTCATAAAGCTCCGTGACTGCCCTTCGGAGATACTCTCTTGCAAAGTCTCCAACCCTGAAATATAGCTCTAGGTATTTTGACCTTTTTAGTCTTGTTGCTACCAGTATTTCGATTTCTTTGGTGTTTTTAACATGTATGCCTGTACAGGCACTTTTATCATAATCTTCAATCTCTACAACCCTCACAGAATCATCTTTTATTCTGTCGCGCTTCAATCTTATGTCCGAGCTGACCTGGCCAGGGTTCTGTATATGAATATGGACATTTAATGCATCCCTGATCTTCCTATTTGCCAGGTCTTCCGCCTCTTTAACCTGATCAAAGCTCAAGTTTCCACTGACGAATAAAACAGATTCTTCCGGCTGAAACTCTACTTTTTCAAAGTGTATCGGATACAACAGTTCCAGTGCCCTGTAAAATATGTGCTCGCCAGTATGCGATTTCATCAATGAATATCTGCGATCCCAATTTAACGTTATTTTTACAGTTCCTTTCTCCAGTTTGCCATGAATATTTGACAGGCTATGAACTATTAGATCACCCTGCTTTCTTGCACTGGTTATGTCTGCTTCAAAGCCCGATCCTGATATTTTGCCAGTGTCGGGAGGCTGCCCGCCACCGCCCGGATAAAAAATAGTATCTCTTAAAATTACCTGGGTTTCAGAGATCTCCAAAATCTCTGTTTCAAGCTCTCTGGCATAAGGGTCTATTCTAAAATAATAATCTTTCACAATACAGTTAAATATAATTCTTGCTAAAAAAATTATCTATATTATTGTTAAAACAACCACGCCGATCAACAAGGTAGCTATGCTCACAGGAATGCCAGCTTTAGAAAATTCTTTCCAGTTCACATCCACGCCCATGCTGGCTGCGATTTCTAATACTATGATGTTTGCTGCAGCACCGATTATGGTCAGGTTTCCTGCTAAAGTTGAGCTCATAGCCAGCGCGAGCCAGAGATGCGAACTGGAATATGGAATAAACTGTGCAATCAAAAGCACGGCTGGCACATTGCTCACCAGATTGGACAGAATTGCAGTAATGGTTACCAGCGATCCCATGTTTGTCATGCTCAGATTTATGCTGTTAAAATAGTTGATGATCATACCCAATACTCCAGATACCTCAACACCCTCAAGCAGGATGAACAGCCCTATAAAAAACACGATTATGCTCCAGTCCACATTTTTCAGGATCATTTTTGATGATGAGTTTTTAAAAAGCGGAGAGACAAATAATAATACGGATCCGCTCACAAGCGCGATGATTGCGATCTGCCGGGATATTAAAAACGCGATCAGCGTGGCAATGATGACAGCCATTGCAAACAATAAAAAGCTTTTATTTTCCAGATCTTTGTTTTTCTCCATATTCTTTATCGGAACGTTGATGTCTTTTTTATAGATTACATATATTATAATTATTGCCATGATTAGCGATATGATTGCTACAGGCCCCAACACCATCAGCCACCCACCAAAACTGAGGCTGGAATGTATGGCGATGTAAACATTCTGCGGATTGCCTATGACGGTGGCCACACTGCCTATGTTTGCTGCAAATATCTCTGAGAGCAGGTATGGTACGGGATTTACTTTTATCATTCTGGTACTCTCAATTATGATAGGTGTGAAAAACAGTACCACTGCATCATTTAAGAACAGCGCTGATAACACTGCGGTAATCACCATTATGTATATCAAAAACTGCAGTCCTGTTTTCGAATGCCTTACAATCTGGAATGAAATATATGTAAAAAAACCGGTAGATCCTATCGAAGAAACAATGATCATCATGCCGAGCAATAAAAAAATTATGTTCAGGTCAATCGAGTTAAATGCCTCTGCGGGAGTGATTATCCCGAAAATGATCATTAACATTGCTCCGAACAATGCTGTTGCAGGTCTTTCAAAATTAAGCAGTTTAAATCTTCTGAGCGAGATCAGAACGTAAGTAAATAAGAATATTATCAATGCAACAAGCATGGAGAGTAAATCAATATAGCACTATAAAAATTTATTTTAAAATTCTTATGTTTTGCAACACTCATAAAAATTTGACCGAAAAAATGGAAAAATTTATCTATTGAATCTTATTGAGTGAAATGTAAAAATTATGGAAGAATCAATAGATAGCTGGATATTAAAGCAGGACTTTAAGACTACTAACGACATAAAAGTTCCCCCTATTTTGATGGACCAGGTAATAGGGCAGGACGATGCAGTGGCAATTATAAAAAAAGCAGCAATACAGAAAAGGCACTGTATATTGATCGGGGATCCAGGGACTGGAAAGTCGATGCTGGCACAGGCAATGGTGGATTTCATATCCAAGGAAGAGCTGGAAGACATAATGGTATTTCCTAATGAAGAAGATCCAAACAAGCCTAAAATAAAAATATTACCTGCGGGAAAAGGTAAAGAGCTTTTAAAACAGTATCAGCAAAAAGCAAAAGAGGAAAAAACGAGAAAGCAAAGATCGTTTCAGTTTCTTATCGTAATGCTGGTTATGATCGGTGTTGTAGCTACTATTTACACAAAGGATATTATTTACATATTTTATTCTTTGCTTCTGGCAATATTCATATATATGTTTTTTGGTATGGCATTGCAAAGATCAGAAGTGAATATGGTACCTAAACTGTTGGTAGGGCACGATCCAACTGATAAACCGCCATTTATAGATGCGACTGGAACGCATACAGGTGCATTACTGGGAGATGTAAGACATGATCCGTTTCAGTCTGGAGGACTGGAAACTGCAGCACATATCAGAGTGGAGGCGGGAGCTATACATAAGGCGAATAAAGGTGTACTGTTTATCGACGAAATAAACTTGTTGAGACCTGAAAGCCAGCAGGCGTTATTAACTGCCATGCAAGAAAAGAAGTTTCCAATAGTCGGGCAGAGCGAAAGAAGCGCAGGAGCAATGGTGCAAACTGAGGCAGTACCTTGCGATTTTGTGCTTGTAGCGGCTGGAAACATAGAATCATTGCAGGGCATGCATCCAGCCTTGAGATCTAGAATAAGGGGTTATGGATACGAAATATACATGAACAATACCATGGAAGATACTGAAGCGAACCGTCAGAACCTGATTCGATTCGTGCAGCAGGAAATTAAAAAAGATGCAAAAATACCACCATTTGAGAGGGCTGCAGTTGCAGAGATAATCAAAGAAGCGCAGAAAAGGGCTGGCAGAAAAGGAAAACTTACGTTAAGATTGAGAGAGCTGGGCGGATTGATCAGAGTTGCGGGGGATATTGCAAAATCTGAGAATGCACCCGTGGTCACTGTTGACCACATTAATAAAGCTAAGAGCAGTGCAAGGCCTCTAGAACAGCAGATTGTGGATAAATGGATCGAGTCTAAAAAAGAGTACAAGACATTTTTGAGCGCGGGCGCGGCGGTAGGCATGGTAAACGGGCTGGCAGTGTACGGAGCTCAAAGCGGGATGGCAGAGTTCTCTGGCATAGTATTGCCTATTCTCGCAGAGATCACGCCTGCACAGGTAAAAAGTCAGGGTCGTGTCATCGCGACCGGCAAGTTAGGAGACATTGCCAAAGAAGCCGTGCAAAACGTTTCTGCAATAGTGAAAAAGTACAGTGGCGAAGACATCTCAAATCACGATGTGCATATTCAGTTTATAGGCACGTATGAGGGCGTGGAAGGAGACTCTGCAAGCGTGTCTATTGCGACTGCAGTAATATCCGCTTTAGAGAAGATCCCGATCAGACAGGACCTTGCAATGACTGGATCGCTGAGCATTAGGGGGCACGTATTGCCGATAGGCGGAGTCATTGCCAAGATCGAGGCAGCTATCGAAACCGGGTTCAAGACTGTGATAATTCCAAGCTCTAACATAGAAGATGTGGTTCTTGACGACAGACATAAAGGCAAGATAGAGATCATTCCTGCAGACACGATCGTAGACGTACTGAAAACCGCATTTGTGAACAGTGAGCAAAAAGATAAATTGATCAAGAAAATAGAAGAAGCAATCACACCCATAAAATATGAAAACTGAATTTGTGTTTGGATCCGGATCGTTGTCGGAACAGGCTTTAAATTACATCATGGCAAATAATATACTTATCTTTAACGCTGAAAACATTGAATCACAGGAAATGCTGAAGCTTGCGATCTATCATGCCAATAACTCTTTCAAGCAGGGTCTGAATTTTGCAAATGATTATCCTCTGGAAATTATGCTATATTTAAGCGGCAGCAAACAGATTGATCTGGCCAAAAAAATATTTGGCGTGAACGCAGAAACCAGAAAGTTTATCATCGTCTCTCATGATGAATCGATACTGTCCATATTGGGATTAAACGTCGATGCGCCAATAAAAGAAAAAATAACAGACCCACAAATATTTGAAAAGATGGTGCTTTTAAAATTAAAAAAATAAAAATTATAAAGATTCAAAACGATCTTTTAATTTGCTCAGTATATGCGGCAAAGTAGTATATTCCATCTCTTCTAAAGGCAACCTGTGAGGCTCGAATGGGCCGTGCCTTCTCATATAATCTGCAATATCCAGAGCTGTTGCCCTTGCCTTATCAAACGCTATGTCTGCAAGCAGATCTACCGGTCCTACAAGCTTGCCTTCTGCAATCTGGAATCCTAATGCTGCAACTCTCGGAGGGCCATCAAACCTAGTGCATTTTGCATCTTTTATGCCCACCGGCATGATCGGACCGTTATGCGAACCGCGCATCCAGCCTGATACTAAATGCGGAAAACTGAACGGCTCTAACACTTCTCCCAGCGCTGGTAACCCGCTCTGTGCCCGCACCAGTGCCACAGGATCGTCTTTCCCTACGTATTCTCCCGCAATCTGATAAAGTTTTTCAGTGGACACTGCCGCTACCGCCTCGTCGCTAGGCAGCTTTGGATGCTGTTTAGACGGATACACTCTCTTTATCACATACCTGCTTTTAGCACCTATTAATGCTAGCAGATCGTACATTTCTTCCGGGCATTTCATAAACACTCTTTTATGCTCTACAATGTCCCATACCTCAAAATTAAAGCCATTGTGCATTGTCGGATCTATTACCAGCCCCGCAGTGTTGAACGGGTCACCGAATATCTTGTAAATAGGCAAATTAAATGCGCCAGGCTCTGTCTTATCCATCATGTACGCTACTAGCGGCTCTCCTCTTCGTTCTTCAAACTCAAGCTCTGCCACGCCTGGCCCTAATCCTCTCACGTTTCCACTAAACGCGTCTTTTAACAGGTCCTGTCCTGCACCGTAAAGCTTTAGAGATTTTGCAACTTCAGTCGCCTTTATAAAAGTGTCCCATGCCAGCTTATGAATCTCCTCGTTGTCTACTCCTTTTTTATGACTCATGATAAGCTGTAGATCATCACCAACTCCGGTTACATAAAAATCGGTTAAAGTTCCACTTTCTTTGTGCTTAGACAAAGATTTTTCTGCAGATTCAATAAGCTTTGGATGCACGGTAGAGTGCCCAGGAAATCCTCCTACATCTGCCTTTATTAATGAGATAGTAACTTTCATATACACCACTCTTATAATACATAATCATTACATATAATATAAAATTTGCGAATTATTGTAATAGGTCACGATTCTGAAGTTAAGTTTTCATAAAAGCGAGTATTACGCGTAATTTTTCCGAATTTAAAGAATAGATAATATATTTTATTTTGTAATAATAAATTTAAAATATATTGTATTAAAGGCACTTTCTATTATATCGCCACTTCATAATCGTGACCAGTTACTTAGGATGCAAAAGTTTAATAATATTTTTAGATATTATTGCATGTTAAGCTTTGACTTATCATATAAAAACTTGAGAAAAGTCAAAATAAAATGGAGATGAAAAAATATGAACAAAAAAGCATTATACGCATTGATAGCCGTTATAGTGGTGATCATACTTGTTGTTGCTGTACTGGAAGTATTGCCCAGCTCATCAGCATCGCTGTCAGTTTCTACGAGTTCCTCTAATGCCACTGTCGGCCAGTCAATTACTTATTATGCATTCATTTCTGGAGGAACTCCATCGAGCATGGTGTTCAACTTTGGAGATGGTGCTACTGGTACAGCTACACATTTGTCTGGTAACGAGTATACAGTGACACATTCATACAGTTCTCCAGGCAAGTATCTGGTTACTGCTACTGCAACCGTGAATGGCAAAACACTGGATAACATGCAGAGCATTGATGAAATAACCGTGATTCCTGCCTCTGTCAACCCGACTCTGGCTACCGAAATTACAGAACCCACGGTCATAATTCCGACACAGATCATATCCCCTGGATATTCAATAAGATTGACAGCCTCAACATTGCAGCCTCCAAGTGCGACAAACTGGACAATTGGATATTATGTATGGAACTATGGAGATGGTGCTACTAGCACGAACTATACAGTATTCAATACCTCCTCAGGCAACTTCATGGCCGGAACTGTAGCCCATACATACAGCAAAGCCGGAATATATACAGTTACGCTCGGAGTAATCACGTTCAATACCACGAACTATGTACCGTCAACGTACACGTCTAATGGAATAAACTACACGTATTATCCTGTCTCCGATCTGACATCTATACTGTCAAGTGATCAGTATCAGAACACAACATACCTGACCACGATCGTGGTTAACTCAACTGCCAAACTTCAAACAAGCACTGCCCCAGTAACAAATCCAAATGAAATAATAGTAACAGAAGTACAGCCTGGCGGGGCATATTCATTTGATCCACCACTGGATTATGAAGTAGTAGGTGATGAAGTAATAGTAAATGTTTATGAACAGCTTGTTCAGTACAATGGTTCCTCAACCAGTCAACTGTTTCCGATGGTAGCATCTGAAATACCAACCATAGCGAACGGTGGCATTTCTTCAAATTACCTAAACTATACGTTTCATATCAGAACGGGTTTGAAGTTTTCTAACGGAGACCCTTTGACCGCTTGGGACGTGTATGCAAGCATCGTTAGATCGTTACTGTTTGTGCAAGGATCCCCAGGCACGCCTGACTGGATCATTGCGCAGGATCTGCTGCCCGGTGGTGGCTATGCAACAGGATTATATACAAATGGTACTGCATTATATGATAATATCACCAATGCCATTACTGTTAACAATGCGACTCAGACAGTAACATTCCATCTGTTAAAAATAGATCCTGCGTTCTTAGATTATCTGGCAAATCCACAGTGTGCAGCTATTATGGACTATAGCTGGTTAGTTTCGCACGGGGCAGGAATAACATTCACTCCGGCAGGGTTCTTAGCATATA
The DNA here is from genome assembly GCA_049965455.1 of Thermoplasmata archaeon. GTDB lineage: Archaea > Thermoplasmatota > Thermoplasmata > Thermoplasmatales > ARK-15 > JAVRLB01. The sequence continues at coordinate 14,632 of JBMFWH010000019.1, forward strand.
CAAGTGAAGGTAACGAAGTAAATTTCAATAACTATATAAGATACAATACTATGGGCTCTGGTCCTTACATGATCAAAAGTTACCTGATTGGTCAATCGGTATCATTAGCTCCAAATCCATATTATACACCAATCCCCGGAGTTCCTGGGTTTGACCATGCTGCAAACGATACTATATACATACAGTGGGAAAAAGATACTTCAACTGCGTTATTGATTGCAGAAACAGGACAAACAGACGTAGTAGACGGATTGCCAAATAATGATTACATAATACTTGAACATCTTGCAACTGAAGGGAAATTAAAAATAACGACATTTCCAACGATCGGTATCTATTATTTTACTTTTAACTGGGACATAAATACCACAATGATGCAAATTGAGTTCGGATCACAATATCATGTACCCGCACACTATTTTGCAAACCAGATGGTCAGAAAAGCATTTGCTTACGCGTTTAATGACACAAACTATCTAAACAACATATTTGGAAATGACATATACGGCGAAGATTTTGGGTTTGCTTACGCAGGTGTGATACCTAATGGTATGCCAGGTTATGTGCCTATAAGCAAAGAACAGAATGTTCCATATTTTAATATTACCCTTGCAAAACAGTATATGATGGATTCTGGACTTTACAATACAAGCGTAAATCTGCCATTAGTTGTGTTTGCCGGAGATCCTATTGATTTTGCAGCTGCGGGCATGTGGGCACAGAGCATAGAACTTATGGACCCAAATATACAGGTAACTCCTGAATATGTGCTTGGAAATGCTGTAATGGGAGATATGTATCCGGGTCAGAATCCTCTGCCTATTTACATGTTAACTTGGTTCCCAGACTTTCCATATCCTTCTGATTACATAAATTCTCTATACCTGCAGGGTGGCTGGAACCCGCTAGGCAATAGCTGGAACTATACAAACCTTGTATCATGGGGATATGGACAAGAAGCACAAGAGTTTCAGAACATGACAAACCTGATTCTCAAGGCAGACAATGAAGGTAACGAGACTCTGGCACTGCAGTACTTTGACCAAGCACAGCAAATTGCCATAAATATGTCCCTGCTAGTATATACCGTAGACTTGACCGGTCACTGGGTTTATTCCCCAGTTTTACAAGGATTTTCTAATGAAGAAAACCCCATGTACGCTAGTGGTGGCGATCTGTTATACATATATCTCAGCAAATAATAATTTTTTATCTTTTTTTTATAATTTTTAAAAATCGTAAAGTCTCAATTTCTATTTAATATGTGTATTTTTGTGATCAATTTTTATAAATTATATGTATTTCACTATAATGATGTTTTACCATTACTAAACTCACAAAATGATCATGTAAACAAGAAATTTTCATATGCGTATAAAAATAGCGAAGAATATCAAAAATTATGACGAAAAAGAGAGGATTGAAAATATGATCAAAACAGCCCGTGATATTATATTTTCATTAATTTAAAAAATTTAATAAATTATAATCTAAATCGATAAAAAAGCTTAAATATGGTGATTAAAATAACCAGATGGTGAGTATATGGGAAAAGATGGATATCAAACTATACTGGACCGAAAAAGCGTTAGAAAGTTTTTGGATAAAGAGGTGCCTGAAGACATATTAATCAAGATACTAGACGCTGCAAAATATGCGCCCAGTGCATGGAACACACAACCATGGCGATTTATCGTTATTAAAGATAGAGATCATCTGAACAAATTGGCAGAGCTCATACCTTATGGCAAGTTTATGGATAAAGTGCCCATGGCAATTGCCATTGTTGCAGACCCTGAAGAATCAAGTCTATGGTGCATTGATGGCACCTGCGCAACCGAGAACCTTATGATTGCAGCCAGCTACTTTGATCTCGGCACCTGCTGGGTCGCGGACGCAGACCAGCCTGAAATTAAAAAGATCCTGAAAATACCATTAAGCTGGAAAGTTATTACGGTCACACCGTTAGGATATCCAGAAACCGAACCGAAAGAAAAGCTGAGAAAAGAGCTGAAAGAACTGATATACAATGAATATTTCGGCGTGAAGCTGCTCAAATAGTTTTTAAAGGCATAGATGCTGCGGTCACTTCATCTTAGGCTTTACTTTTTTAAAATAATCTTTAATTTCGCTTCTCATGGCCCTGATCTGGTTTTCCAGATCTTTGTGTTGTTTTTTTAGATCTTCGATCTCTTTCAGATAATTGATCTTGCTTTTCATGTACTTATTGGATTCTTCTATGTACGTCTCAAAATCTATTCCCTGCGCTTCCAGCTCTTCTTTCATGCTTTTCAGGAAAGAGACTGAAAAGCCGAGCTTTGATAGAGCCTCTAAATAATCGGTGATCTTTAAAAATTGGTCTACATCCATGTTTCTCAGTCTCATATTCTTTATGGCATTGTACAGAGACTCTAAATATTCTATATTGTACTTTGAATGAACTATGGTCTCCATAAATTCTGCAAGCTTGGACTCGCTGACGTTCAACCTTGCCATGTTCTCTTTGAAATTCTTCGCAAAATTGAGCTCTTCATACAGTTTTTTCACCTCTTCGCCGATCTTTGCACGCTCTTGCTCCTGCAACTCAACCTCTTTTTTAAATGTTGAAAGTTTTTTTTCCTCCTCCTTGATCTCTCTGTTCAAACCCTTGCCCTTCTCAACCATCTCTTCTAACGCGGCAGGAATCTGCACAAAATCTATGTTTTTATATTTTGAAAAATTGAGCAGACGCTCAGCCATACTGTAAAATTCGGTTCTCTTGTCATCAGGTATGTTTTTAAGCTCGTTGATGAGCTTTATGACCATCGTCTTGTCAAGATCCTGAAATATCGTATAATAAAAATAGCCTAACGTTAAATCTTCCAGGCTCAGGTTTTTAGACCTGATTAACCTTGCCAGCGATTTTAGCTCTTCGGCGATCTCGGTCTCGTTTTTGAATATGGTAACATACCCACCCTTCCATTCTTCTATTACTGCAGAAACATCTTCCACGTTAACATGTAAATCAGATGCGATCTTTTTAGGAGGCTGATCATCTAAATAAGCAAGAATGATGTTCTTTTTTGTGTCTATAGAGATAGGATCCATGAAACGTACTATGTTCATCTAAAATATATTTTTTTCTAATTTCTGCATTAAACTAAGATAATATAATTATGGAAGGGCATATTCAGGCTCTTCATGTGACCTTCTGTCGGCTGGTACTTACGTAATACTCATTTTCATCGATCCTTCTGTATAGCTTTATAAGTAGGTATATTACTGGAATTGCAGGGATCCACAATGCTATAGAAAAAATAGTTCCATATATTGAAGGATAGGCTTTCAAGATCACTATCTCTATAGACTCAAATATGGCAGCAATAGCCAGTTCGAAGACAACGAACAGGTACATGTAAAATACCTTTTTTATATTGTCTGAAAGAATCCTGCCCCGCTCTACGATCAGATAAATAAGATAGATGCTAGTGCTCGTAGCCACCGCATAAGAAGGAAGCTCTAGCCAAGTATGTGGAACTATTGCGAGGCTGAAAAAAACAACGAGCCCGGAAACGTGCATACTAGATCCTTCAAGCGCTAATATTAACGCAGTGGAGGCAGAAGAGATAACAAATAATAGTTGCCCTATCAAGGGTATGAACTCTATTGTTGCTACTAGTAAATTGTGCGGAAAAATCTGAAAGATCATTGCTATAAGGCTCATCGAGGTAATGGATTGCTGCTCACTTTTAAAAACAGATAAAAGACCATTATTCTGAACATTTAAAGAGGAAACAGCTATGAATATGCCTATTTCAACAATGAAAGTAACAATAAACAGTCGTCGCAGAAGCAAATTGCCATTTTTATAGAAAAACCCTTCTTGTATCACAGATACTCATATGCTTTCAATATTTAAAACTTTTTTATAAGAGTCAAATTTAATGGATATTTTTTGAGCAAGAAAATTATGATTTTTGAAAATTAAAAAAATAAAAAAATTAAGAAGAGAAATTATGGATTATTCTCCTGTTTTGACTTTTCTTCCTCTGGAGTCTGGATTACTTTAGGGTTTTTTGGCTTTCTGACATATGCAACTATTAAGCCAATGATCGCTATGACCAGTACAATAATGATTATCACAGTAAGAATAGAGCCTGTCCCAGTCGCAAGAAAAGAGCTAATCCCGGATGGTGTTGAAGGGGACTTTGCAAATGCTACATTGACATTGCTGTTACCGTTGATCGTTATTGTTGCTGCACCGGGAGATACGTAACTAGAAACATTTTGGATCGTGTATGAGTAAGTTCCTGCTGATATGCCCGTGAACGTTATGGTGGATGTTGTAGAGTTCTGCTGCACGCCGTTGAAAGTGACGGACCATGAAGTACCAGAAGCAAGTCCTGACTCAGTGAATGTCACAGTGAATGAGGTTGGTACAGCCACGAATGAAATCTGCACAGAGCTGTTACCCGTTACAGTAACCGTTCCAGAAGGAACTGCCCTGTAGCCAGTGATCGAAGATACCATGTATGAGTAAGTTCCTGCTGATATGCCCGTGAACGTTATGGTGGATGTTGTGGAGTTCTCTTGTACGCCGTTGAAAGTGACGGACCATGAAGTACCAGAAGCAAGTCCTGACTCAGTGAATGTCACAGTGAATGAGGTTGGTACAGCCACGAATGAAATCTGCACAGAGCTGTTACCCGTTACAGTAACCGTTCCAGAAGGAACTGCCCTGTAGCCAGTGATCGAAGATACCATGTATGAGTAAGTTCCTGCTGATATGCCCGTGAACGTTATGGTGGATGTTGTGGAGTTCTCTTGTACGCCGTTGAAAGTGACGGACCATGAAGTGCCAGATGCCAGTCCCGACTCTTCGAATGTGACAGTATTGGCAGGTTGCGTGCTCAATATGATCGAAGATGCTGATACCTGGCCATTTGGATTTGTGACTGTGTAAGTAACATTATACGTGCCAGGTGCAATATTCAAGAAGTTGTATGAGAATGTGCTCAAGCCGGTAGTGTCAAATGTTAGGGATATGGCACTCGAATTATTGCTGGTTATTGTCAGTGTGGATGTTGTATAACTGCTCTGATTGTTTGACAGATTGAACTGTACAGTTCCAGTATAGTACGTGATTCCAGAGCTTACCAGGTGTGGAGAAAGCGCAGTGTTGATTGCAATTGAAGAGGTGGGCATCGTGCTTGAGGTATTGCTGATTATATAGAAATCAAGAGTGTAGTTATATGTTATTCCGTACAGAGTATCATTGAACAGTACAGTAAACGTATTAAGCCCCATTGGCAAGGATGATGGTATCGCGATATTCATATAAAGCTGATTCTGCGGATTTGTGGTAAGGTTCGTGCCCACTGGATAAACAACAGGCGTTTCATTGTCAAAGTAATATAAAGGCCCGGTACTGATGCCTCCATTTATGTACATCGATTCCCCAAAGATAGTGTATGAAGTGAATAAAGATCCTTCCATGTTCCATCCCTCACCCGTATAATATGATCCCACTCCATCTGGAGAGGTTGGAACGAACATTCCGCCCACACTTCCACTTATATACAGCGGTATGTAACTGCTTGGATTTATCATGGCAAATCCATTATAATTGATCATGGTAGCTCCGGGAGCAGTAACATTGATATAGTATAGGCCGGGTGCAAAGCTGCTGTTTATTGTGAGATTGAAAAATCCGTCTGAAGAGGTCATGGTAACGGGCAAGAAGTTCTGCAGTACATATGTTGGATATGACATAACAGCGCCGATTGATACTTCAGCCTTTTCTCCGGCAGTCATGTTATAATTCATTACCTGCTCTTCTACAGTATATGATGTGCCTGGAGCCGGCGAAGGCAGTGTTATCAGACCGGTATATGTAGCAATTAGCTGCTGAAACGAGCTTTTAACCGGAAGAATGCTGTACTGTGGAGTAACGTTCATGGTAGTTGACGCTTTCAAGCTCAGATAGGTTGCGTTAACATAGTAAATGCTATTGTCCATAACGTTCCATGTCTCTACAAACGCAATTCCTGTCTCGTTTGTAAACCCAACGCTGCGGAAGCTTGTTGAGGTTTCGTTGATTGCTGAGTAAAGCGGTACGTAGTTTTCTTGCTGAGCCATAACATATGCACCAGAAACAGGAGTGCCATTAAGGGTTACCTGCACTTCGACAGTGTTTGGATAAAGCGGCGCATAACCCGGATACCCTGGAGAAAGAATGTTGTTATATGCTGCAAAGCCACCCATAACTGTTGACTGCAGTACTTTGATGCTCAGTTTTCCGGAAGTAAGAACCTCATTGACAAATATGTACCAGTATGATGATTTGCCGTTGCTGGTGATATGGATCATGAACGTGTCATTGCCATATCCTACAGTGCTGATGCTTACGTTACCAGGAGTACTGGTCTGATTTTTAGTAAGTCCTCCCGCCTGCTCGTTAATATATCCAACAACACTGCCATTTGCTCCAATGACAGTTATGTTAACATATGCACCCGGTACTGCCAGCTTAGTTACACTAGAGGATACAGAAAATGTGTAAGACTGCCCGCTGTTAAGAGTCATTCCGCTTAATGCAGAAACGCTTTGCTTTGCAGAGTTGATAAGAATGTACTGATAATTCAAGACCGTTACAAGATCGTGAGCAAAGTTATATGCATTTATGGTTCCGTATCCTGTAAGATACGTGTATCCAGAATGTTCTTCGGTCCATCCTGTAGGATAGGTGAGATTATTGGGCCATCCAAGCCACTGATTTGCCGCAGCCCATAGATTGGATCCGTTCGAAACATAATAGAAGGGGTTATTGCCGAAAGTGTTGGCAAAGTTTCCTATCTCGTATATTAGCGGGTCAAAGTTGCCAAGGTAGCTTATCGACATTGTTGCGTTAACATAAGATAGAATGTCTGCAAGCTCACCTGCTACCGTAGGACACGCAAAGCTTGTGCCACCCCAGAAGAACACCCACATGCCTGCAAAGTATTCAGTTTCGTTGAAATCAGCCTCTCCAGATACGGTCACGGAGTTCTGCCTGCCTATGCTCTGAATTCCGTATCCGTGCTGGTAAGAAGACTGGTTGAACCAGTAGCTCAATCCCACCTGCCCGCCTGCAAAGGGTACACCGCTCGATGTAGGTGCGTACCAGTATGACTGTGTGGCAATGTCAGTGGCATTTGAGACGTCAAGCTCGAAATTCGGATACCAGAATCCTGCGCTCGCTGCCTGGCTATTGTACGGTGCAAGCGTGAAATTCGAGACCGTTCCTGTAGGGAACTCACCAGTGCTGCTGTTTGCTACAGTTCTGACCCCGCCAACACCTACAACGTACGGAGAAGTGGCTGCAAAAGAAGGAGTCAGGAAACTGGTCAGAGATCCAACACCGGCACTGTCCCCACTAGAAAACAGGATTGTTGATCCCATAGCATTGAGCACTTCAAAGAGTGAGTTCATGGTATATGCGTTCTGATAACTTGGGCCGTAAAGGTTAAACCACAGGTCCTCGTCTCCGCCCCAGCTGTTAGTCACGATGTTCGGTGTTTTGTTAAGGCTTACTAGCTGCTGATATACTGTGTCCAGAGACATCGTCGTTAGATCAGGCCCGTAAACTGCATCTATGTGCGCACCAGGAGCCATGGTGGACGAGTACTCAAGGTCCAGAGAAAACTCTCCCGCTCCGCCGGCCGTGTAATTGAAATAAGTAGTGCCGGGCATTACAGCGCCATTGACAGGATAGTTTGTGATCCTGTTAAGCAGCTGATACGGATTGCCAAATACCTCTTTTGAGAAAGTCATCAGGTCTGAAGGATTGTAACCCTGCTCCATAACCACGGCAATCGTTATACCTTTTCCATCATATCCTTGTGATATTAGTGAAGTTGCGTTGTAGAGAATAGGCATTGTGGTAGGGAACATGAACTGTGTCAGCCCATATCCAGGTACATCTGCCCACGCAAACGAATGTCTGCTGAAGTTAAGTACCGTAGACTGAGAGAGGTAATTTGTAACCGATGAGTTAGTCATAGGCATTTGATATAAAGCGGATAAAGATGACGCAGGAGAGATCATTGAATCAGGCTGGAAATTGACAAGGTTCGAAAGGCCGTCAATGGAGGATATGCTTCCGGCAATAGCGGATGGCACTGACAAAGGCCTGTAATTTGCGTATTTCAGAGATCCGTTAACATCAAAATTCACCATGGTGGTATTGAATGCCTTGTTCACGTTTGCGACAGTTCCAGTAAACACTATTGCGAGAGGATACTTATCAGAAACTGTGAATCCCAAATGCTCATAATACTGTATCACGTTGTTATAAACAGTGATGCTAGGGCCAAACTCTGCGCCAGGACTGAACGCGCTAGATGTAAGATAATGATGATAATATGGGGAATTTTGGTCATTTTCCATATTTATATATGCTGCAAGTTCCGCTTGGTTAGATATCTTGAAATTAACTAAAAATGAGATCGTTTGTGATCCCGGCATTACTGAAGGATTGAACTGAGCAATATTCTGCTGTACTCCGTTAAATACTTCGGTGGTCATTGGCACAGTGGCTCCTTCGGATATCGATTTCGCAAAGTTATTCTGTGTAGCGCCTGTCATAATAGTCGTTGGCTGCGCACTGTTATTAGTAAACAAAAACGCAGACATAGACGAAACAACCATTACTATTGCTACAACTATGATCAAATACTTTTTCAGATTGTTATCCATAATCGGAACTCATGCTTATATACCAATATAACTTTTTTGATTGTAGCTATGCCAGTAATATTAAGTGGATGAATAATATTTTTTTGTTAAATTTATTATGTATAATACGCATTTTTTTAATACCACTTTTTTGTTATAACCTTAACTCTCGGATTTTTAGGCACTAATATTTTCTAAATTTATCACTAAATCATTTGTAGCAAAATATTTTAATTTAATCGAAACATTTATATGTCCTGTGCCTATTTAGGCACTTATGAAAACTTTCAGAAGAATTAAAACTATCAATGGTAAGCAATACCTGTATGAGATTACCCCGTATTATGACAAGAAATCTAAGATCATAAGGCATAGATCCAAATATATTGGACCTGTAAAGAACGGAAATCTGGTTGAAAAACCATCTCTGCCAAAAACAACTTATGAATTTGGATCATTGTTGCCGCTCTTTAAAATCGTCGATGATCTCTCTTTAAAAGAAAAGCTTGATCAGATCATTGGTGAAGATAGTGCTACCAAGATATTGATATTGGCAATGAATAAAATATTGAGGCAGAATTCTC
>JBMFWH010000020.1:0-23363 GCA_049965455.1 Thermoplasmata archaeon
AGATTATGACTATGATAAGAAGAACATGAACTTTTTCTTTTTTGAAGGTCGTCAAATCTGGTATTATGAAAAGAATCTTGAGAAAAGGAAAATAATTTTATTTTTAGATGAGCATCTAAAAGTTGAAGAAGAGAAAGATTACCTGAGAAACATGAAAGATAACAAAATGGAAGAATTTTATTCCAGGTATCGTGAGATGGGAACAATAGCAGTATTGACAGATCTAAATGAGAATGGAGATAAAATCTATGAGTTGCTAAAGGCAAGAGTAAATATAGAGCAACTTTTTGATACATTCAAGAACGTACTTGAGGCAGACAGGACATATATGAGAGATGATTACGAGTTAGAAGGATGGATGCTTGTAAATTTTGTATCAATGATGCTATATTACAAGGTATACAACATATTAAGAACTAAGAAAATGCTGAAAAATTATTCGCCAAGAGATGTATTGTTACATCTTTCAAGGATCCATGAGATAAAGGTAGGAGATCGATGGCTCAAGACGGAAATACCAAGAAAAACAAGACAGATAATTGAAAAACTTCAGATACCTATTATCTAAAATTTGAAAAGTTACGGTTTTATTGCTCACAGTTTCTATATACGTATTATATGCTGCCGCTTTTAAAAGCTCTCTGTTATAGTAGAATCCATTGAGCATGTATGAATGGTCTTTTAGGTCCAGAGCATGGTTTATGAAGTATTCCAAGGTTCTCAATGAAGCAAGAAGGCTTTGAACGTTCAATAGTCTTTGATCTTTTGGGATCATAGTATGACAAGATATACAGTTCTACCCAGATATTCTTTTGGGCAATCAACTTTGGCACTGGTTCCGAATTTAGTCACTTTCCTAATAAAAAATCCCTGGATTCCATCAATTTCTAAATGCGTTTGAACGGTTATTGGTTTTTTCTTCATAAGATATCTATAAGATATCTTAATATATAAATTTTATGGTATTTTGGATGATTTTTGAAGAAAAATTGAAATTTAAAAATCAAGAGACTATTAAAAAAAGGATTAAAAGAAAGCGCACTATTTTTATTAAGGTTTAAAGATATTTATCTTCGGAGATTCTGTAATCATAAAAAAATTTAAATAGCTAATTTTATTACTACCTTAAGTGGTGATAAAAATATGGCTTTGTTTATAGATTCCTTAGCTATAATGCTTATAGGATTAGGATCAGGAACATTTTTGGTAGCGCTATACTTTTTGTATTCTGCTTTAGGAAAAACTGAATGGATTAGAGAACAACTAGTCATTCCTACAATAGGGGTAGGTTTCTTTGATTTCATAAGCGGGTATGAAATGTCTTTTACGTGGCCGCTCCCTGCTGGTTATAATATGTTATTCGGAGATCCTTTATTGTTCTTGGGGATACTTTTAGTAGTAGGTGCAATAATGGTTTATAAAAAGATGAACCCAGCATCCCTGTCTTTTCTGTCTGTAATACTTGGGATATATGTGCTTGTTGGAGCGTATAGTATATTTACGTATAAGCTAGAGACTGGGAATGACCTTATCAGTTCTATGGGGCTCTATATAGTTGATGGAATTGCTGCTTTGTTGGCTCCAATATTGATAATAAAACCTAGTGGGGTAGGTAAAACGCTTTATTACCTGGAATTTGTACTGCTTATACTTGGAACACTTGCAGCACTGTTTATTGGATATAATGCTCTGCCAGAACATTTGGTGGATTTTTCCAAATATTTCCCATCAGTGATCTCGATGGTGCTGTAAAATCCTCTTTTATTTTTTTATAGCAAACTATTTTAAAAAATCTTTACCTTTTTTTAATATTTTCTTGGTTTTATCAACTGTTTTTTCAACATATGGTTTGGCAGAATCTATAGCATTGGAGGTTATTTCTGTTCCTTTCTTTATTACTTTTTTGGAGTTGTTTATAATTATTGATTTTTCACTTAATGAATCTAGCTGGGACCTTAGATCTTTAATCTCTCTTTCTATGCTTCTTTCCAGATCGGTACTCAATTTTTCCGAATTTTTGTCAAGTGTGTCTATTATTTCATTGACATCTTTCAGAAAGCTACTACCCATGTTTTTTCCTTCGTTTTTTAAACTTTCTGCCTCTTTTCTTAAGTTTTCTATTATTCCCATGCTTTATTAGATATATTCATCATATTTAAAATATGCCCTAGCGTGTAATAGGTCACGATTCTGAAGTTAAGTTAACATAAAGAATTAGCATTATGCGTAATTTTCACTGTATTTAAAAGATAGAGAATATATTTCATTTTGTAATAATAATAAATTAAAAATATATTGTATTAAAGGCACTTTCTTTTAGATTGCCTCTTCATAATCGTGACCAGTTACTCTAGCGTTCTTAAATGATAACAATGCAAAATCAATAAAAAGTGCATTTAAAGTAGGAAAAAGATCTAATTTAACCCATTTTATTAAAAAAAGTTAATGAGTAATCGATCGTGTCAACTCTCCGTTGATATGTGAATATTATTTCATTTTGCCGAAGATATAGGTTTTATCAGGATCATTTTATTTGAATATTTTTCGAAATATGCGTGGTATGATAATTTATACTATTTTTAATATTTCAACGGATAATTGACAAAATCCTATTAAAGTTAACTTTATATGTATTTATTGTTTTATGTTTTCATAATGGTAAATATCAGCACTAAAATAGCAAATATATATTTTTCAAAACCGGTGATTTTAGCATCTGGCGTACTTGATGAAACTGGGGAATCTATGTTAAGGGCTATTAAAAATGGAGCTGGAGGGGTAGTGACAAAGTCTTTAGGATTAGACAAGAGGGATGGATATGATACTCCTAACATAGCAGAGATGAGCCAGGGCTTGTTAAATGCTATGGGTCTTCCTAACCCTGGAATTGATAATTTCAGGAATGAGATAGAGATCGCTAAATCTGGAAACGCACCAGTTATTGGCAGCATTTTCGGAACGGTGGAAGAGTTTCCACAGGTAGCAAAAAAGATGGAATCCTATGGTGTTGATGCGCTGGAGCTAAACGTTTCATGCCCTCATGCCAAAAAATACGGCTCTGAGATCGGAACGGATCCCAACCTTGTTGAAGAGGTATTGATTGAAGTCAAAAAAGCAGTTGATATACCAGTATTTGTGAAGCTCACTCCGAATGTAAAAGACATAGTAGAAATTGCTAAAAGTGCGGGTAAGGCAGATGGTCTGGTACTCATAAACACTGTGAAGGGAATTTCAATTGATATTTATGCAAAAAAGCCGGTGCTATCTTATAAAATTGGAGGATATTCAGGGCCGGGGATAAAACCGATTGGAGTCCGTGCTGTATATGATGTTGCGTCTGCTATGGAAATACCAATTATAGGCGTTGGCGGAATAATGAATGGAAGAGATGCAATAGAATATCTGCTGGCTGGCGCTTCTGCAGTTCAAATAGGCTCTGCTCTATACTATTATGGCTATGATGCTTTTAGGAGGATCAATGATGACATTATAGAATATTTAAAATCTGAAAAATATGACAGAATTGAAGATATCATAGGAATGGCGCTGAGGTAATAGAAATGTACGCGGTTACAAAAATAGAAGAAACAAAAGATGAAGCTTTTAACATAAAGACGATCCGTTTCAAGCTTGAAACAGCAATCAATCCAGGACAGTTTGTGATGGTCTGGATACCTGGCATAAGGGAGATGCCGATGAGCCTTTCCTATACCGGAGATCTAAAAGGCATAACTTTTAAAGTACTTGGCAAAGGCACAGAGGCTCTTTCAAAACTTGTGAAAGGATCCAGAATATGGATAAGAGGCCCTTACGGTATAGGATACAAGAAAGAGGATGGACACGCTCTGGCAATTGCTGGAGGCACGGGAATTTCATCGCTTGCACCTTTTCTGGAAACTGTAGAGCAATTTGATCTTTTGATAGGGGTCAGGTCTAAAAAAGATCTTTATTTTATTGAACGGTTGAAAGGGTTAACAAAAAACATTTACATCACCACTGAAGATGGCTCTGCTGGAGAAAAAGGGATTTTGACAGATCTCTTACCGCATTTACTAAAAAACAGCAAATACAGTAAAATTTACACATGCGGGCCAGAAAGGATGATTCGGGCAGTCTTGAATTTGACAGAGCTCAGAATTTCAGCAAGTCTCGAAAGGTATATGAAATGCGGGGTTGGAATCTGTGATTCATGTACTATCAATGGTTACAGGGTTTGTGTAGACGGTCCGGTATTTGAAGATGAACAGCTAAGAAATATGCCGGAACTAGGAGAATATACAAGAGAAAAGTCGGGGTTAAAGGTAAGATTATGAGCATTATCGATGCCAAAAACATAAACAAGTATTATGGATCATTTCAGGCATTGAAAAACGTGGATATAGAGGTTGATAAAGGAATATTTTGCATCATCGGGCCTAACGGTGCCGGAAAAAGTACGCTCATAAAAGTGCTTACAGGCCAGACTAAAGCCACCGGTACTGTTTCGGTAATGGGAATTGACCCGATCAGAGATCCTGTAAGGGTGAGAGAGAAGATTGGAATTGTGCCGGAAAGAGAGAGTGTTCCATCTTACTTAACGGTGATTGAGTATCTTGAGTTTGTGAGCAAGATTAGAAAGAATCAAAATAATGAGCGAATAAAGGATCTGATCCAGCAATTTGACCTGGAATCCCATGAAAATAATTTGTGCAGGGAACTTTCAAGGGGAATTACGCAGCGAGTAATGATAGCGTCTGCGCTTATTCATGAACCAGAATTACTGTTTCTGGACGAGCCAATGATGGGCCTTGATCCTATCCAGCAGCGAAAATTCATAGAATTCTTAAATAGTTACAAAGAGAACAGAACTATATTTATAGCAACGCATATACTAGAAATTGCATCTAAAATTTGCGACCGCGTAGCAATTATATACAATGGAGAAATAAAGAAAATCAGCAAAAATAATGGTGACCTGGAAACATTATTTTTAGAGGTAATAAACAGATGATCCAGTATTTCCTGAAAGAAGAGTTCCGCAGGTTTTCATACACTATGAAAAAAAGCGCTATTTTTCTGACCACGATATATTTTTTTGCTGCTGGTTTTATGGTGATTCTATTTAAAGATTTTATAATAAAATTAATTGGCTACGATTTCTTGTTTCAAGCATCCTTAATTTCCGTGTTTCTGTTCGGGGTGGGAGTGGGATCTTTCGGATTCATTGGCAATCAGTACTGGCAGATCAGAAACAAGGAATTTTACCTGGTAAGCACGCCAGAAACACTACCTATAAGCTATAAATACACATTTTTATTAAGTTATATAAGAGACTTCATTTACTATTCTTTCTTTAATTTTATCCCTTTGATTTTAGGGTTGTTTGCAGGATCAATATTCATAAAAACATCCCTTTTTACATTATCTTTTATCTCTCTGTTTTTGTTTCTCTCTTTTTTGGAGGGGATGGCAATCTCATTTTTGCTATCTATACTATTTTCAAAAAACAGGAAAGTTTTCTATCTGGTAAGCATTGTTATTACGATCCTGGTACTCGTGTCTTTGCGCTATAATATTTTATTGTCATTTCTTGTTCCTGCTTATCTTTACAATTCTAATATGAGCATTTCGCTTATCTTTACAATTATTTACATATCCCTATTTACTTTTATAGGTTACAGCATCACACCCCGAGAATTTGAGATGAAGATGCACAGATACAGGCATGCTTTTGAAAGGTTTCAATTTAAAATATTCAGGAAATATGCGGTATTAATGAGCAAAGAATTTATAGACATGCTCCGCGGAGACCTGTTTTTAAAGTTACTGTTCTCCTATTATCTACCAGTGCTTTTCATATCCTTGCTGATCACATTCCTGAACCTGTACATTATACATTTTGTTGGATTTTCAGCGCTTTTTTTTGCAGTTACAATTTCTCTTTTTTCAGTTGTGATTTATTCTTGGCTGGTCTCTCTTGATGATACTACTTACTATAATTACCTGCCTGTTACTCAGGATAAATTGATCAATACCCACATAATATCATATATGATCCTGAGCTCAATAGTATCTGTGCCCGTAATACTTTTCATTACACTTTATTTCAATGAGCTGGCTCTTTTGATTGTAGTGCTGCTGATATTCTTCATAAATTCTTTTTATCTGCTTACTGTGACAATATATTTTACAGGGCTGAAAACCGGATCATTACTGTTCGATCCGTCAGTATTCGGTAAGTTTATGACATTCTCTATAATAGGATCCATAATAATGGCAATACTTGGAAACATGAGCCTGATAAACATAAAATTTTTATTTTACCTACTTATTATACTGGCCATACTACTTATTTTATCATACGTTTTTTACAACAAAAGCATAAAAAAATGGAGTGTTTTAGAATTTTAGCCGTATTTTTCAAGCATCTTTTTTGGATTCATGTAATTGAAATACCAGTCATAAAGCCAATCGTACTTCCCTTTAATAGTGCTCCAGTAAATGCTGCCAGAAAATTTTTTCATGTAATAATATGATCTCTTGGGAACTATTTTGGCGGTTTCGGTGGTATAATTTCCAATTACAAACGTTGCTTTTCCATCACCCACCTCGAACGGGCAGTTTGTTCTTCCATCATACTTTTCATCAATTCCACTCAATCTTTTTGCCAGCACCTTAGCTTCCAGATGCGTGGTTGCTCCCGATTTCGCAGAAGGTATTGAAGCCACGTCTCCGATGGCAAAAGCATCATCAAACCCCTTTATGTTTAATTTCTGCTTATCTGTAGATATATATCCATCCTCTGTTACCAGGTTTTCAGGCATTGCATCAGTTCCAGTGAAAGGAGGGACAATCAAAGGCAGATCAAAATTAAGAGAGTCACCTTCTAAAGAATTAAGTATCTTTTTTTCCATATCTACAGTATCAAGGTCAAAAGGAGCAAGCAATTCGATGCCTTTTTCCTGAAGAATAGGCTTTATTACTTCGTCCATGGGCTTTGCCGGATAGGCACCTGTGAAAGGAGAGAAAAAAAAGATTTTGGTTTTGTCTCTAATCCTTCTTTTTCGGAGATACTCTTCAATCAAAAACACAGCTTCCAGAGCAACCGGTGGGAACTTGTATATTGGGTATGATACTCCAACTACCAGCTTCCCACCATTAAAACTATTCAGATTCTGCCAGAAATTCAAAGATTGCTGTTCATTTGTGAATATATCTCCATATTTCTGGGACAGTACGTCTAATCCAGTAACTTTTTCAGGACTGGGCTTAGATCCTGAAGCAACTATTAATTTATCGTACTGATACTGCGCATTTTTGCTGTATACGGTCCTGTTGGCAAGATCTATTTTTAAGATCTTCTCATTCTTATAGGTTACGTTCTTTGGTAATAAATCTGGAATTGCCCTTCTGTTCTCTTTCTTTCCATATATACCCGCATAAAGCCAGGAAGGTTGATGGATGTGTTTTGTTGATTCATCAAAGATCAATATTTCGTCTTTTAGATAATTTGCCATCAATACTCCGCCAACTCCTGCACCAACAACTATCATCTTAGCCATTTCTATACTCTCCTAAAGTTCTATCGCATAGCCAAAAAGATCCATCAGACCCTTCATCTGTATGTCTTTGTCTACCTTATGGTAATTTATGACAAAAGGATATTGTGCCTTGTCTATTGCACAAGGAGATATCATGTAATGTGCGCCGGTTTTCCAAGCATAATAGACCGAAGGCCATCCGGCCCATGCACGAAAATCGTTCCAGTCTCGTTCATCAGAAAGTAGCCCTGCCCCTGCACCACAACACAATGTTTCTGCTTTGTTATATTTTGACTCAACTGTTTCCCTCACGACAGCTTTTAATATCTCCCTAGGCTCATTTACTAGGTTTCCACCTCGGGCGTAATTGCAAGGATCATGGTAATTGTAGAGATCATCGTTCTTGTTCTTGTCCAACTTTACCTGCCCCCTAGAAATGGCTTTTGCTGCAAGCTGGTGTATATGATATGTTTGTATGCCATGCTTTGCAAGCTCGTATCGCGTATAACTATTTCCAGCTCTCCAGCCATGGCCACACTCCCCCCATACTACAGCTTTCACGTTTTTTGCTATAGCCTCTTTAACTATTATGTCTGCCATATCCTTTAGATATCTCTCTGATGAAAATAATCCAAAATTGGCTATTTCAGTTATCTTTGAAGAAATAGTATAATCTATTTTCTGGTTATACAAGAATTTTATATAGCCTTCTCCTGTATCAAGGTTTACCGTAATGTCTGTTGATGAAGGTAAGAACAATATCTCCGCTTTCGGTTTATCGAGCATTATTGGAATTTCCTTTCCTGTATTCTCCTTAAGTTCATCTTCCATAAAATGAACAGCGTTTGCTATTGCCTTCTGGTTTAACCCCATGTTGTTACCTACACGATACATCTGTGCAAGCGTATTAACTACATATTCTGGCTGGATGCCCATGCCTGTCAATATGTCTCTTACCGTTCTCGTAATCTCCGATTGATCTATGCCCTGCGGACAAAATATGCTGCATCTTCTGCATTCTGTGCATTGATAGTAGTAGGTATATATCTTTTTAAGATCAACCTCAAGCTCTGGTCTCACTCGATCTAATTTCTTATATAATTTCCTTATAATTTCTGCTCGGCCTACTGGCGAATTGTTCTTGTCTCCAGTGGCAATGAACATTGGGCATTTATCAATGCATACACCACAGTGAGTGCAGCTTTCCATAAAACCAACAAATGCCTTGCTGTTCTTTTTAAAGCCTTTAAGCTCATTTATAAAGTATGATTCGTCACCCTGTTTTTTTGAAAAAATCTTTGAAAGTTCTTCATCATTTGCATACCTCTCTCTATAATCATATGTGGTTTCAAGCTTATCTTGCTTGCTTAACCACTCTTCAGCTTTGCCACTGGGACTTTCTAATAGTATTGCTCTCTGTTTATAAATCTCAAAGTTTTTTTTCATTTGCCTCACCAGGATGGAATATTGTATAAAGTGTAGGGTTAGTGAAGAATGAGTACATGTGCATTAATTTGCCAAGCGGGTAATATATCAGGATCGTACATGCTAACAGGAAATGAACTATGAATATTGGAGCCATTGGCATTGGCGCAAATGAACCGGTAAACAAGCCGGCTATGAAAGGTCCAACTTTATCATATGCAAAAGTGTCTGAAACTAAGAACCTCATTATCACACCGGAAAATCCAAAGGCGACTATTAGTAATATTGCAAAATAGTCTCCAGCAGTGCTTAGGTCTCGTAAGTATGGATTTGATAAGCGTCTGTAAAATAAATACAGGCCCGTTATGATTAATAGTATGCCAAAAAAGTTGCCAGCATAAAACGCAAGGGTCTCTATCTCACTCGCAGGAATGCCTAGAGCTACTATATATTTTTCAACAAACATATCAAAATGGGCAGCAATGACAATCCAAAGGCTCCAGTGAAATAGGGCAGCTACATATCTTGTTTTTCTATCATATTTTATGCTTGAAAAAAGAAATATTCTGCTAAGTATATTTTTTAATGCACTCCATGCAGTGTTTTGCCCTGGATATGTAAATAAATATGGAAGGCCAAGATATGAATCATCTTTACCTTTCTTTGTAAATATCCATTTTACCAAGACATAAATACTACCTATGATAAATATTACAAAGGAAAAATAGAAAAGATAAATAAAAAAATAATCATAGCTATTCAATACACTCACCTGGAACTACTGTCTGTTTGCTCCATCTCTTAACGTAGTAAGTGCTCTTAGATCCAAGTCTTCCATGCTCTGTTCAAAGTATGGGATCTTTGTCTTTTCAAAGAATTTGTCCCATCCTATTCTATGTATCCAAGTGATGATGCGCTCACCTTTTTTAGCATCATTTTTCCAGGTATCTATTATGCGTCTTACTATTTTTACAGTTAACTCATATCTTGGAGGATCATTAGGCAAGTAAGGTACTACTATCCTTCCAAAATTTGTGCCACCATTTGTTGAAGAGGCTTTGCCACCTATGATGATGGCATGGCCATCCGTTTTCTCAGGGGTCTTGAATATTATCCCACCACAAGCACCTACACACAAACCACATCCTATACACAAAGATTCTCGAATCTCTATTGTCTTTTCTCCAGATGGGTTAGTCTTGAGCGCAATAGCTCCTACCGGGCATATCATAGTAACTCCCAGTAAATCACAAGCTTTTACCGCATCAGTAATTACGGGGATCTCGGTATGTATCCCTATAATGCTTATGTCTGCAAGGAAAGATCCTCCGCAGCTACTTGGGCATCCAGAAGATGCGACAGTAAGTTTGGCTGGCAGCTCTTCCTTGTTAAAGTATTTATAGATGTCATCTGCAATAGATTTTGCCACAGAAGGCGCATCTGTAGCAGCTAGAGCACAATGAAAATAGCCGGCACAGCTGGTCACATTCCATAATCTATTCCCCCATCCACCAGTTGGGAAACCTATTTTTGACATTTCCTCTCTTATTTTATATGCGTTTTCTTTGTTATCTGTGAGAAACTCTATGTTGAATGCATTTGTGAATCTCAATACCCCTTTAGAATATTTATCGGCTATAGCCGTGAGTGTTCTGATAGTTTCAGTGCTATATCTGCAATTGGTGGTAGATGCTACTCTTATTGTGTATATTTTATCTCCGGACTTGCTGACATGCTCTATGATTCCGGGTTCTAAAATGTTGTGAGTATGCCATTTGCCAACATTCTTTGCAATATAATCTGGTAGAAAATTAGTATATGGCCTTGGTGGTCCTTCTATCACTCCCATTTTATTCACCTCCAAATTCTGATTCCAAATCTTTTTTTATCTTTTCACGGTCTTCATCTGTGACACTGTAAAACACATTAGTCCTGAGATCCTTGACCTGCTTGGAATCTACCTTTTCTTCCAACAGCTTTATAAACTTTCTCATGCCAATTCTAGAAATCAGGTCTCCTAATCTCTCTTTTTTTGCCGCATTTTCTGTGTAAACCGTTACTATCTTTTCTATGTAATCGAACACTTCCTCCTCTGTTTTTACATCTAATAGAGCTTTTGCAGTAAAAGGACCAATTTTGCCTCTCAGTTTTCCACCTACATAAATCTTGTATTTTTTATCCTTTCCAGGTAATATTGCACCAGGAACCTTTCGGATGCATTCCATGCATTGTATACAGTCTTCTGCTTTGATTTTTATTTTGTTGTCTTCCAGCTTTATAGCTTTTGTAGGGCATAATGAGATGAGATCATGCTGCAATTTTGGATCTTTAGATATTGATTTGTTAAGCTCTTCTTCGTTGATTTCAGGAGCACCTTTCCAAGCACCTATTACTGCAATATCTCCTTTTTGCGAAGCTCTGACACAGTCGTTAGGGCATCCGGAAATCTTAAGCTTCATCTTATGAGGAAATGTTGGGTACTTTGCATAATCATTAAATTTATCGTAGAAATCATCTCTCATCTTTAAGGTATCGAAGTTTGCATATTCACACAGTGCCGGGCCAACACAGCATGTCGTGTTTCTAAATGCATCTCCTGTTGAACCTACTTCCATGCCAGATGCTCTGAACTCTGCTGCGAAATCTTTGATCTTTTCTTTTGGAATACCTGGAATCTCAAGGTCCGAGCTAGTGGTAAGTGCGTGAACCATACTTACACCATATTTATCTGCAAAATCTGCAACGCTGTTTAACATCTTTGTTGTGACAAAGTTCCCGGAAGGGACATAAATTCTCACTACATTTGCATTTTCCCCGATATCAAGTCTGCTGGTAACCCTCATAAGAATTCCAGTAGGTACTCCAGGTACAGATACATATCCACCAGTAGTCCATAAATCACGTTTCAAATATAAGGATGCACCATATAATGCCATCGGGTACCTCGTTTTCTCTGCTTCTTTAACATAACTAGGCCAAGGGCCCTCTTCAAGCGATCTTAAAATCTTCTTTCCCTCTATAACCTCTTTTGGTTCTTCAGCCATATTTACACAGCCCCCTTATACTGTTTTATCGTAAAATCAGTTACTACCGAATAGCCATGTTCCTTAGAGAAAATTATAATCTTATCTTTTTCACTCTCTTCTACATTTACTTTAAAGATGGGGATCTCTTCTTCTTTTGCCTCTACTCTTTGACATTTTCCTACTGTAGTCAAGCAATTAGGGCAAACTTGATCCCTTGTCATCAGATATTTAAGCCTCTTTTCTCTCACTGGGCTTTTCAGATCTTCTTCAGAAAATGAGTCTATTGTAAATCCACAGACTGGACATGCAACGTATATCATATTTAGACACACCCCGTGGGTTTAGGCGCACCAGCTAACCTGCAGGCACCTTTTGCCGGGCCTGTTGGAAATAATGCATAAAGTGTCTTAATATCTAGGCCAGTGTTCTTTAAAAGCATCTTAATTGGTGGGCAACTATCAAACTGTAAAAAATAGCTTCTTAGATAGTTTATCACTTTTAAATGCTCCTCTGTCAGCTTTTCGATTCCTTCATCTTTAGCTACTGCTAAAGCGAAAGCTTCACACCAATCAGCAGGATCCTTTATAAAACCATCTTCATCAATGGCTATTTTTTTATCGGACCCGTCCTGATTTTTCACAACCACATATTTTTCATCAGCCATACTATCACCTCATTTTTACTACTAATAGTAGTAATATAAAACAATAATAAAAACATTTTGTTTTTTTATGACATTTTTTGTTGTTTTATTTTAAAACATATTTTATTTAGTTTAAAAATTAAAATTATAGATAATTGTGTGATATATTATTTTAAAAAAAGATATATAGGTAGTTATATTTATGTTATTTTTGATGCTGAATAATCATAACATGGATCTGCTAAAAAATTTGAAAGAGTTTGGTATGACAGAGTATGAAGCAAAAGCTTATCAGACAATACTTGCAATTAAAGAAGGCACAGCGTGGAGTATTTCTAAGTCTGGAAACATACCACAATCCAAAATCTACGAAATTATGTCAAATTTAGAGAAAAAAGGATTTATTGAAAAGAGTGCTACCAAACCCCAGATTTTTAGGGTAATCTATCCTAGCATCGCCCTGAAAAACTATATCGATAATTATTTTGAAGAGGCCAAAACTAAGCTAAAGCGTCTAAAAAAGATTGCCAAGGAAATAGAGAAAAGCATTGATGAAAAAGAGATTAAAAACGAAATTTCATTAATCTGGACAATAAAAGGGAAGAATAATGTTTACAACAAAGCTACATCTATGATTGCAGCCACTGAAAGAGAATGTCTTATTGCAGGTCACAGACCATTAGCAGCACTAAACTGCATCAAAACTCTAAGCAAGATCGCAAAAAACAAAGGTATAAAGATCAAGGTTCTTGGCAATTTTTCTAAAAATTGTATAGACTTTATGAATAATACAGGAATTGAATACAAGATTGTAGACTCATTTTATGAATATATGCTGATTATCGATGAAAAAAACTTATTGCTTGCTTTTACGCAACCAGACGGAGAGCTATTTGGAATCAACATACTTGCAAAAGAATCAATTATGGCTAATAAAAATCATTTTGAACTTTTATGGAATATTAAAACCTAATATCGATAATTTTTATTATATAAAAGACATAATAAGATATTTATAGTTATTTGTATTTACTTTTATCATAAAAAATTAACTATAAATAAAATTAAAAAATAAATAAAACTATTAAATAACGAAAAATATATGGTGAGTATATGAACTCAGAATATGTTGATGTAAATACAAAATTTATCGATGAAATAATTAAGCATGGCGGCAAGGATGTAAAAAAATGTATGCAATGTGCAGAATGCTCCGTTGTATGTCCTTTGAGCCCTGACAATAAACCATTTCCCAGGAAAGAGATGATATGGGCGCAGTGGGGACTTAAAGAGACTCTTCTCAAAGATCCAGACATATGGCTCTGCCACAATTGTGCAGATTGTTCTAAAGATTGCCCAAGAAACGCTAAACCTGGAAGCGTTTTGAATGCGATTAGGGAGATAGCAATTGAAGAGAACTCCTGGCCAAAATTCGTTGCAAAGGGGTTCAGTGAAAAAAAATATCTACCTTTCTTTATACTATTCCCAGTTCTCTTTATATCTATCTTGATTTATGGCCTGAGATTGAAGATGCCAGCAGATGGAGCTATTTATTTCTCTAACTTTATACCATATATATACATAGACGTGATAGGTACAACAATCGGTGTGATTGTAGCATTAATTGCTGTGTTCAGCTTATGGAGATTCTGGAAAAGTATGACTGCCGCACAAAAGAATAAGATGAGCTTTTTCAGTGCTCTAATCTTGGTGCTTAAAGATATCATTGCACATTCTTGGTTTAAAAAATGTGAAACTAATCATGTAAGGTATTATGCACATTTATTTACGTTTTATGGCTTTATATTCTTGCTTGTAGCTACCGCAACGGCTGCATTCGAAATACATTTTCTAGGAGTACAGCATTCGCTGATAGGTGGTCCTGCAAACATTATAGGTAATATAGGTGCAGTAGTAATTTTAACCGGTTTAATAATAGTAATATATAATCATGTTTCAAATAAGGTCCCCAAAGAAAACACATATTTTGACTGGCTCTTTATATTCATGCTATTTTTTACCGCGATCACTGGCATAATAATGGAGATGCTCAGACTTGATGGAAGTGTCTTTGCTTATTGGACTTATCTTGTTCATCTAACACTGATTTTCATGGTTATAGTCTATGCACCGTATTCAAAATTTGCGCATTTAATTTATAGAAGTATTGCTATGATATATACTAGGTCAATCGGCAGAGTTCCTGCCATTTAATTTTTTTTAAAACTATTTGCAATATAAAAAAACTATATTAGATAAATTTAATCAATAATTTTTCTTATTTAACTTTTTATAAAAATAAATTACCGAAATTCGATAAATTTATATATATATTTTTAATCTATGTAAAGTAGGAGGAATATATATGAATGATATCGGTCATGGCGGTAAAAGAATAGTCGAAAATGTCTTAAAATCAGACAAAGCTGAAAATAAAGTTCAAGGACTAACGAAAATACCAATCAGAGAACAGATTGCACATGAATGCATAAACCTCTCTTATGGGTTTTTCACACCTTTACAGGGTTTCATGGGCAATGAAGATCTAGATAGCGTAAGCAAAGAAAACACTTTGACTAACGGTACTGTGTGGAGTATTCCTATAGTCTTTGACTTATCAGACGAAGAGCTAAAAAAATACGATATAAAAGATGGAGAATCAGTATTGTTGTCATATCAAAATGAACCACTGGCAATTTTTGATATTGATGAGCTATACAAGTATGACAAAAAAGATCTTGCCAAAAATGTTTATGGAACAAGTGATATAAAGCATCCAGGCGTGAAAAGAACTTTAGATTACAAAGATAATTTTGTTGGCGGTAAAGTTACGCTTGTAAACGAACCAAAATTTGCTGAACCATATGCATCTTTCTGGAAAACGCCATTACAACATAGAGAACTGTTCAAACAGAAGGGTTGGGAACATATTGTGGCGCATCAGACAAGAAATGTACCACATACAGGGCATGAATGGCTGATGAAACTTGCTTGGTTTGCAGCAAATGAAGATCTAACTGTAGATACAATAAAGACTGGCGTGCTTGTAAACTGCATAATAGGAGAGAAGAGAAAAGGAGATTACATTGATGAAGCTATTTTGTTGACACATGAGATACTGAGAACTGCCGGATATTTCAGAGAAGACACTCATGCAGTCACATTTGCACTCTGGGATATGAGATATGCTGGGCCCAGGGAAGCGCTATTCCATTCAGCGTTAAGGACCAATATTGGTTGTACTCACCATATGTTCGGCAGAGACCATGCAGGTGTTGGAAATTATTATGGCCCATATGATGCACATTATCTGCTTAAAAAGTACAAGGATAAATTAGGAATAAAGGTACTATTCTTGATGGAGAACTGGTACTGTCCAGTATGCTCAGAAGTGACTTCTTCAGCGCTTTGTGCACATAAAGAGCAGAGCCAAGCTTTCAGCGGCACCATGATCAGAAGTATTTTGATGGACGGGGTAAAACCCACAAAGCTTGTATTCAGACCAGAAGTGTTTGACAAGGTAATGGAATGCTCAGAAAAATATGGATATGGTTCACCTTTTGTAAACGATAATTATCTGGCTAACCGCAAATCGATATTCACTCTCGATCATATAGACGTTGGAAAAGCTTAAAGAGGTGTTATGAAATGGATGAAATTAACGGAATACCAATATGGATTAATGAGGATAGATTTGAAAAGTTAAAGGCCGCAGGATTGGCAGATTTAACCAAAGACGTACTTGCAGGGATGAGATCGCTCTTAATAAAGTGTACATTGGTCCAGAAAGACAGGTTATTAAAAATGTATCCTAATGCCAAGTTTGATAGTGCCACTACCAAAACAATAGAACTATTACCCAAAGAAGCTAAAGACCAGCTATTTGAGATATGTGTAAGAAAAAGATCCACTGGGCCTGAAGTAGTTGAAGAATTTCTATGCCAAGGCACACCTATGTGTGAATTAATAAAAGAGAATGAAATGAAAGAATAAAATAAAATATTTTTTTATTTTTTTATTTTTACATAAACATTAAAATTTTTTTAATTTAATATCAAAATATGTTTTATTAATTTTTATTTTTACATATTCTATTATTATTTATCAAAAATCGTAAAAAAATTTTAATATAACGAAAACATATACCTATTTGATAAAAGAGGTGAATAATATGCCAACTTATGTAAACCCAGATAAATGTGATGGCTGTAAGGCGTTAGCAAGGACTGCCTGTCAGTACATCTGCCCGAATGATTTAATGATCTTGGACAAAGTGAAGATGAAAGCATATAATCAGGAACCTGATATGTGTTGGGAATGCTATTCCTGCGTAAAAACATGCCCGCAGGATGCCATTGAAGTGAGAGGATATTCTGACTTTGTGCCACTAGGATCTTCAGTGACACCTAAAAGAGGAACAGACTCTATTTTGTGGCTCGTAAAGTTCAGGAACGGAAAAATTTTCAGATTCAAATTCCCGATAAGAACCAATGCATGGGACTCTATAAACCCCTTTGAAGGATTTGAAGAGCCAACTATGGAAAAGTTAAAAAATCTAGATTATGCAGGTGGAAGAGATTGCAAAGATCCAGCTAGATATACGTTAAAGAAGAAGATGAAATAGGAGGAAATAAATATGGCAGTAGAAATTTATAGGAAAGTTGAAAATTACAAGCCAGAAGATATAAAAACTGAAGTAGTTGAAACAGATGTTTTGATTATAGGCGGTGGAATGTCGGGATGTGGAGCAGCTTACGAGGCAGCATATTGGGCCAAGGCTGCAGGCAAAAAAGTTACATTAGTAGAAAAAGCTGCAATTGAAAGAAGCGGGGCAGTAGCTCATGGATTATCAGCCATAAACTGTTATCTAGGTCTGTCAGATAGGTCACAGTTTACAAACAACAAACCAATAACGCTTGAAGAATTTGTGAGATACGTAAATCTAGATATGATGGGAGTTTCAAGAGAAGATCTTGTTGCAGATTACGCAAGAAATGTTGATGATAGCGTACACCTTTTTGAAAAGTGGGGATTGCCAATATGGAAAGATGAGAATGGAAAGTATATAAGAGAGGGCAGATGGCAAATAATGATCAATGGAGAATCATACAAGCCCATAGTTGCAGAGGCCGCAAAAAAAGCGCTTGGTGATCAAAACATATATGAAAGGGTGTTTTTGAGTCATTTAATCATGGATAAAAATGATCCACAGAAGGTTGCTGGGGCTGTAGGATTCAGCGTAAGAGATCCTATATTCTACATATTCAAAGCCAAAACTGTGATATTAGCAACTGGAGGTGCCACTTCGTTATTCAGGCCTAAAAGCACAGCAGAGGGAATGGGAAGGATTTGGTATGCAGTGTTTAATACCGGAAGCGGATATGCAATGGCGATAAATGCAGGAGCGCATACAACACAGATGGAGCACAGGTTTATACCTACAAGATTCAAGGATGGTTATGGCCCTGTTGGTGCCTGGTTCTTGTTGTTCAAGAGCAAAGCGACAAATGCATATGATAAAGATTACACGGAAAATGTTGAAGCCATGGCAAAATATAAACCGTATGCTGATGCAACACCAACTCCGACACCACTCAGAAACCATCAGATGATTGAAGAGATGGTAAATGGAAGAGGCCCAATATGGATGAGAACAGAATGGGCTATCGAAAAGTTAAGTACAGGAGACGCTAAAAAAACCAAGAAATTGCTTGATGAGGCTTGGGAAGATTTCTTGGATATGACTGTAGATCAGGCAATGCTTTGGGCATCCACAAATACTGAGCCTGACAAAACTCCATCTGAAATCGCAGCGGCAGAACCATATCTGATGGGATCCCACTCTGGGTGTGCAGGATTATGGGTCTGTGGTCCTCAGGATTTGATGCCTGATGAATACAAAACACTGTTTCCCTTGCTATACAACAGAATGACCACAATAAAGGGACTATTTGCCATAGGTGATAACGCAGGTGCTTCTCCACACAAATTCTCAAGTGGTTCTTTTGCTGAAGGAAGAATCGCAGGAAAAGAAGCGATAAGGTATGTTGTAGAGCAGGGAGATAATGTAACAGTAGATGATAAGACTGTAGAAGAGCTCAAGAAGAAGATATTCCAGCCGATGGTTACTTATGAACAGTTCAAGAATGCTACTACGGCAGAAGAAATAAATCCTAATTTCCTGTTCCCTAAGCAGGTTCTGTGGAGGTTACAGAAGATTATGGATGAATATGCAGGTGGAACGTCCACATGGTTCAGGATGAATGAAACTTATTTAAACATGGCATTGAGTAAGATACAAGTGCTGAAAGAGGATATGAATAAGCTAGCTGCTAGAAATTTGCATGAACTTTTGAGAACTTGGGAAATGTGGCACAGGGTAACTGTTGCAGAGGCTCATGTACAGCATCTAAAGTTCAGAAAAGAGACCAGATGGCCTGGATATTACTACAGAACTGACTACCCAGATCTGGACGACCAGAACTGGAAATGCTTCAGTGTTGGAAGGAAAGATCCGGTCAGTGGGAACTGGGAGCTACAGAAAGTACCGTATGTACAAGTGGCAGATTACTCTCTCTAATCTTTTTTTATTTTTAGGGGATGTTAAAGATTGAATACGGATATTGTGGTAATCGGTGGTGGAATTTCCGGCATAACCTCGGCAGTAGAGGCTGCGGAAACAGGGTATAACGTAATATTACTTGAAAAGAATCCATATTTAGGTGGGAGAGTGGTGCAACTCAACAAGTATTTCCCAAAATTATGCCCACCTTATTGTGGTTTTGAAATACTTATTAAAAGGCTTAAAAACCTGAAAAATCTTAAATATATTACGAGTGCAGATGTAAAAAAAGTGGTAAAGAGTAAGGATACTTATACAGTTGAGTTATCTATATTGCCGCGTTTTGTTAATGATTTATGTACTTCGTGCGGCAAATGTGTTGATGTATGTCCGGT
Organism: Thermoplasmata archaeon; assembly: GCA_049965455.1. Taxonomy (GTDB): domain Archaea; phylum Thermoplasmatota; class Thermoplasmata; order Thermoplasmatales; family ARK-15; genus JAVRLB01. The sequence continues at coordinate 19,572 of JBMFWH010000020.1, forward strand.
ATCCAGAAAAAATGATTTTAACTTTGGGATGGATAGCACAAAAGCAATATATATCCCTCATGATCTCGCTTTTCCTAATCTATATGTTATAGATCCCAAATCTTGCCTTGGAAAGGACTGCGCTAAATGCGTAACTGCATGCAAATACAAAGCCATAGATCTAACAATGAAGGAAGAAATGATACAAATTAATGCAAAATCCGTCATTTTATCCACTGGATGGGATCCTTATGACGCCAAAAAACTGGCTCATCTTGGTTTTGGGGAGTATCAAAATGTTGTTACCAATATCATGTTTGAAAGAATTGCATCACCTAATGGACCTACAAAAGGAAAGATTATCAGAATATCTGATAACAAAGAACCAAAAAATATTGCAATAGTTCAATGTGCAGGTTCTAGAGATGAAAATTACCTACCATACTGTTCGCAGATATGTTGCCTAGCATCAATGAAGCATGCTTTTTACATAAGAGAACAATATCCTGAGGCAAGCATAACAATATACTATATAGATCTCAGGGCGTATGGTTTATATGAACATTTCTTACAGAAATTGCAAACTGACAAGAACGTCATATTTACTAAGGGAAAGGTTGCCAAGATTGAAGAAATGCCTAACAAGAACCTAATTGTCCAGGTTGAAGATACGGCTAGTGGGATTAAAATAAAAAAGGAATTTGATATGGTTATTTTAGCTACAGGTATGCAACCCAGTACGGTATCCAACAAAATTGATGGCTTGAAATATGATAACTTTGGATTTATCATAGAAGACGATATTTTTAATGTTGCAGGAGTAGCTAAAAAACCTGCTGACGTTTCAGCCAGCAACCAGGACGCAACGGCGGCAGTGCTTGGAGCCATTCAACACTTAAGAAAGGGTGAGTGAAGTGGATAAAAAAGTTAGTGTATATATTTGCAGTGGCTGTGATATAGGCAAAAACATAGATATTGAGGCACTTAAAAAAATCGCTGAAAAAGAGTATAAAGTTCCAGTAAAAGTATATGATACTCTCTGTTCTGATTCTAAGCATATCAGAGATGACATAGATAATGGAATTAATACTGTTATAATCGCAGCATGCTCTATGCGTGAGAAACAGGATATATTTAATTTTGGCAAGGACGTAATTACCGAGCGTGTAAATTTGAGAGAGGGTGTAGTATGGTCTCACGAAAAAAATGAGAATACACAGATGATGGCGGAAGATTATCTGAGAATGGGTATCGTGTCCGCCATAAAAAAAGATTTGCCGGTGCCAGATATAGAAAATATTTCGAGAGAGATCTTAGTGGTTGGAGGAGGAATCACGGGTATTACTGCAGCATTGGAGATTGCCAAGGCAAACTATAAAGTTTACTTGATTGAAAAAGATATAAAACTAGGTGGAAAAGTCAGGCAATACAAGGAGATTCTGCCAGGTAAATTTCCATATAAAGATCCAGTAGACGCTGAAAAATATATAGGAGATAAATTAGATAAACTAGAAAATAATCAAAAGATAAAAGTATACACTTCAAGCGAAATTGAATCAATATCTGGACAGCCGGGAATGTTTGACGTAAAGTTTAAGAATAACGGGGCAGTGGAAAACATAAAAGCTGGTGCAATAGTTTTAGCCACCGGATGGGAACCATACAATGCCAGCAAGATTGATAAATATCAATATGGGAAACAACCAGATATCATAACAAACATAGAACTTGAAAAAATGTTGAAAGATAATGCGATCAAAACTACCTGTGGTAAAGCCCCTAAAACCTTCGCATTTATATTGTGTGCAGGGCAGAGGGAAAAAGAGAATATACCTTACTGCTCTACCGTATGCTGTCTAAGCTCGCTAAAAGAGGCCCTGGAAATAAGAAAGAGCATAAAAGATTCAAAGGTGTACATCTTCTATAAAGATATCAGGACGCTGGGAATATATGAGGAATTCTATAAAAAAGCGCAGGAAGATGAAGGAATATATTTAACTAAGGGTACCGTAGAGGAAATAATCCGCGAAAACAGTAATTCAGAATTTTCAATATATGTAAAAGATACGCTTTTGGGAAAAGATATTCATGTAAAAGCGGACATTATAACGCTGGCTACAGGTATGCTATCTTCTTTATATGGTCTTTACACTGTAAAGGAAGAGTACCCTGATGCAGGCGCACCAATATATTCACATATTAAATCATTGCCAGTGGAGTCTGTGGAAGCTCTTAAGAGTAGTAAGCATATCCTTAATCTACAGTATAGGCAGGGCCCAGAATTGCCAACATTAATGGACGGTTTTCCAGACTCTCATTATATTTGCTTTCCTTATGAAAGTAGAAGAACTGGTATATATGCTGCTGGTACTGTCCGATCCCCTATGACAGTCCTTAACTGCGAACTTGATGCAAAAGGTGCGGCTTTAAAGGCTATTCAGACAGTAGAGGAAATATCTAGAGGTGAGATAACGGGTCAGACTAGAGTAGGGGATCTGGATCACCTTACAATTTCTATGCAAAGATGCACGCAGTGCAGGAGATGTACTGAAGAGTGTCCATTTGGAGCTCTGAATGAAGATGACAAAACCTACCCACTCTATAATCCACTCCGGTGTAGGGCTTGCGGCGCCTGCCTAGGCGCCTGCCCTGCACAGGCGATCTCTTTTAAACAGTATTCAGTGGATGGGGTTTCAAGTACCATAAAATCTATAACTGTTCCAGAAGAAGAGGATAAGCCCAGGATATTGATATTTGCCTGTGAGAATGATGCTTACCCAGCACTGGACATGGCGGCTAAGAACCACATAAATTACAGTGAATTTGTCAGAATAATACCGGTGAGATGTTTGGGGGCAGTAAATACCATTTTCATAGCAGACGCACTTTCCAAGGGAATTGATGGAATACTTTTAATGGGATGCAAGTTTGGAGAAGATTATCAATGCCACTTCATTAGAGGATCTGAACTGGCAAGCAAGAGAATTGAAAATATGCAAGAAACGTTTCAGAGGCTTGCATTGGAACCAGAAAGACTAAAACTAGAGCAGGTGGAAATATCTGACTGGAATAAGGTAGACAAAATCATAAATAATTTTGTAGATTATATAAAATCGATCGGACCTAACCCGTATAAAGGGCTATAAAATTTTCCACTTATTTTATATATTTAAAACTAATTTGATATAGTCATATATTACAATAACCATATATACCTATAACATATTATATTATTATCAATGAAATTAAATGAGGTTTTGAATCTCCTTCGAATTTCAAGAAAGACGTTGCATGTATACGCTTCAACAGGAAAGATAAGATTTACAGTTATGCCAAATGGATATTATGATTACAGCGACGAGGATGTTTATAACTATTGAACAGGGATGTCAAAAGAAAGACAATCCTCTATGCACGCGTTACAACATCCAAGTAGAAAAAGGATTTGGAGAACTAGATAGAGCAGTTAAAGCAGTGGTGCTTCATGAACGGCTATACCATAAATGCGATATATTCTGATATTGCATCAGGCATATCCTTTGAAAAGAGGAGGGGGTTCTTTGAGATGCTTGATGAAATTCTAAACTACAGGGCGGAAAAGGTAATAATAACATATAAGGACAGGTTAAGCAGGGGTGTTTTCGATTTATTCAAATACCTGTTTGCGAAATTCTGGACAGAAATAGTCGTTATATCTGAGGTTGGCAACCAAAAACTTGATTCAGAAGAAGTTTTTGAAGAGATCGGAATCAATGTTATAATAGAGGATGAAAGCCACACAAGCAAGTGCTCCTTCCTTGACAATGAAAGCAT
>JBMFWH010000021.1:0-21720 GCA_049965455.1 Thermoplasmata archaeon
AGTACATACCCCCTACACTTTTAATATCTTGGAGATCCACCACTTTCCGATACTTTTTAGTTATGAGTATATAAAGGTAGTCTAACGGTTTATTTCAGTCATAGTAACACCAGAAAAATATATATACCATAATTTATTAATAAGAATTAGATGAGTAAAGTACAACTTTCAGAAAACTTAAGAAATATGCTGGATATCAACACTGTTTTAAGGGTCAGCATTGACAGAAGAAGATACGGGAAATATATGACTGTCATAAGCGGCTTAGAAAATTCTGACGCAGATATCAAGGAATTGACTAAAATTTTAAAGAGAAATATTGCTACAGGCGGTACGTATAAGGATGGAAAAATAGAATTGCAAGGAGATCACTCTGAAAAAGTTAAAAAATTATTGGAAGAGCTGGGATACACTGTTGAAAGCAGCTAAATTCCATAAATTTTCTGCTCATTTATAGAACCAATTTATAACTTTAGAATACATTCCTTCTTTTATTTTTAAGTTCGCGGTAAGCGTGTCTATTTTTTTAATATCCTCTTTGTCAAGCCGCCAGTTCATCGCCCCGGCGTTCGATATTGCCTGCTCCTCATTTTTTGCGCCCGGTATTGCAATGTTACCTTTGGAGATAATCCAGTTTAAAGAAACCTGCGAGATTGTTTTGTTATATTTAGATCCTATTTCACTTAACGCCCTAAAAAGAGGTTCAAGTGCAGATAAGTTTCTATCTGTTATGAGACGGTCTCGCTTTCTAGATTTATATAACTCAAAAGCTTTTTTGTAATATTTATCTGTTAAAATTCCTTTTGCAATTGGGCTCCAAGCTATCACAGAGATATTTTTTTCTTTGCAGTACGGTATGATCTCTTTTTCTGCAATATTCTGTATGATATTAAACCTGATCTGGTCAGACACAATTTTTTCAGTTTTAAGGGCATATTCTGCCTTTTTTAACCAGTTTACAGGGAAATTGCTCACACCTATGTACCTTATTTTCCCTTTCTTAACCAGAAGCTCCATAGCCTTCATTGTTTCTTTTATGTTTACAAAAAAATTAGGATAATGAACCTGATACAGGTCTATAGTTTTTATTCCTAACCTTTTTAAACTTGAGTCTGCAGCTTTGAGAACTTTATCATATTTCAGGTTCTCACCCTTTACCTTTGTAGCTATGATAACCGGTTCCTCTAATTTTTTTAGTGCCTCTCCCACTATGCTCTCTGATATTCCATCACCGTATAATTCGGCGGTATCAATAAAATTCACTCCATTTTCAACACTTTTTTCAATAGCTGCAATTATGTCATTCTTTGTGTAATTAGTGCCCCAATCTCTCATTCCTGCCTGCCAGGTACCTATGCCTACTGGCGATACCGTCAAGTCTGAGGGCCCTAATTTAATCAGATCAACCATGCTAATTCAATACCAATTCAAATATATATACATTTACAAATCATTCTATCTAAATAGCAATAAAAATTCAGCGCTATTCAGATGACAAGACTTCTTTTTTATTTGTTCTGATTTTAAAGAGGTTAATGCTAAAAAAGTATGAAATACCGGCAATAAATGTAATTATTGCAATATAAATCCAGAACGTGTAAGAAACATTTTTAAGTATGTATAACAGGTACAGGCCCACAAAAGAGCCAAAAAACCTGCCCATACTTGTTATTAGATTATAGGTACCTATATAAGTCCCCTTTAAATTTTTAGGAGCTATAGTCGTAATAATCGTTTGTGTGGTAGGTGCCATAAAATCTTCGCCGATAGTGAATATGCCCATAACGAACAGAATAGAGAGGAGATTAGTGGAAAAGGCCAGAATTGCAAATCCGATAGCATAAAACAGTGAAGAAATGCCTCTCCAGAATACAGGGGATCCGCTCCTAGACATGATCTTCAAAAAAGGCATCTGCAACAAAATTACTATCAAGCCATTTAATGAATAAATGTATCCGATATCAATTATCGGTAGGTTATTTAAATCAAATGCGTATAACGTAAGTGCCGGTCCGTTTTGTCTTAGCGCGAACCCCATTATGGCGCCTATTATTATAAACACTACAAAAAATTTGTCAGCCTTGAAAATTTGATATGAAAATGCTGGTTTTTCATATTTTTTAGGAAAATAAGTTTCCTTAAAATATACATATAGAATTATGCCTTCCAAAACCGTCGATAGTGAGGCTATCAAGAAGATATATGAATAATTAAAATAAGCCAGTATCGCCCCGATCAATGGCCCTATTGCCGCACCCACATTTGTTAGTATGCGAATTAATGTATATGCAGACAGTCTCTCATACTCTGTCGATATGTCTGCGACAGAAGCTTCAATAGCAGGGTACTGTAGAGCGTTCGATATGATTGTACCGTACCATGCCAGTATTATAAAGATAAAATTTATCCTGAAATAAACGATGTAAAACATCAAAAAATACAGTACTGCTGTCGGAAATGGTACCATTATTAAAAAAAACCGACGCCCTATTTTGTCAGTCCATATTCCAGAATAAAACTGTACTATACTCATTATCAAAATTGCAAAACCGAGGAATATTCCCGTTTCCAAAAAAGAGATTTTATAAATGAATACAAAGATTAATGGCAGAAATATAAAAGAGGATACTCTCCCGGAGGACCTGATAAATCTAGTGATCGCAAGGTACCACAACCGCCTGTCCAGGTTCTTAAATCCATATTTATACATTTATAGTGTGCCATAAACAGATTTATTATTTAATCCTATTGATCTTTACCCGCCTGCATTTTAGAGCTATCGGCATTCATTTTTTGGAGATACTATTTGATGCCCTTCATAAATAAAGTTTTTGTAAATGATAATTGCCTATTGTTATCAGTAGCCTATCATGAAATCATGGCTAAAATGTATTTATATATACATTAAATAAACTTTATATACATCAATGTAATAATATATACTATGAAAAACAGAATAGATTTAAGTCAGTATTTGATGCCAGAGTACTGGTATAACATAGTGCCAGAGTTACCGGTAGAGCTACCGGCACCAATTGATAAGTCTGGTAAAAGCTTTGAAACCTTAAAGAGTGTATTGCCCGCTAAAGTGCTTGCCCACGAGTTTTCAAGTGAGACAAAGGTTAGAATCCCGGAAGAGATTAGAGAACTGTACTATCAGATTGGCAGGCCTACTCCGATAATACGGGCTAGAAAATTTGAGAAGTTTTTAGATGCGCCTGTCGAGATTTATTTGAAAATGGAGGCATACACATACAGCGGCTCACATAAAATCAACAGTGCCATCCCGCAGGTTTATTTTGCGAAAGAAGAGAATTCAGAGCTGGTAACCACTGAAACCGGTGCCGGCCAATGGGGCGCCGCAGTAGCCTTGGCTTCAGCCTTGAGCGGGATCAAGGCCGAGATTTTTATGGTTAGAGCCTCATATGAGCAGAAAGCTTACAGAAGGACTCTCATGCAGATGTATGGCTCAAAAGTAAATTCCAGTCCTTCCGATCTAACAGAAATCGGAAAATCACTATTAAAAAACGAGAAGAATAGGCCCGGTAGCCTTGGCATGGCAATCAGCGAAGCAGTAGAATATGCATTGAAACATAATGGCAGGTATGCAGTAGGAAGTGTGGTCAATGCAGATATACTATACAAAACAATTGCTGGACTGGAGGCAAAGACCCAGCTTGAATCTGAAGGGATAGAACCCGATTATGTAGTAGGTGTAGTTGGTGGTGGTTCCAACTATTCAGGGCTAGCGTTCCCTTTTTATAAAAGCTATAAAAATGCAAAATTTATAGCTGCGGGATCACTTGAAGTACCAAAAATGACAAGGGGGATATATAAATATGATTACCCTGACACTGGAATGATCTTGCCATTGCTTAAAATGTACAGCATAGGCTCAGATTTTGTCCCCCCACCAATATATGCTGGAGGTTTGAGGTACCATGCTGTAGCCCCTAGCCTGAGCTTGCTTATAAACAACGGAGTAGTTCAAACGAGAGACTATGACCAGGACACTTCATTTAGCTATGCCCATCTTTTTACAAAGATAGAGGGATACGTTCCTGCCCCCGAAACCGCACATGCATTACCGATAATAAAAGAAATTGCGGAAGAGGCTAAAAAAGAGAACAGGAAAAAGAGAATTCTGGTAAGTTTCTCTGGACACGGGCTTCTTGACTTGGGAAGTTATGAAACGTTATTTAAAAAATAGTAATGCTTTTTATACTTTTTATTTTTTTTAATTCCGGTATCATTTTTGGAGGTATTGGAGATTCTGTTATTATGTATAACTTGGGTTCTTCAAATAGCTCAGTATCATCAACTATCGCTTGCCTTATGCTGATCTTATAATTTGAGATAATATTGCTAACTGAGGATAGTATGCCAGGTTCGCGTGCATTGAACGGAACTATGACCAACGTACCGAATCCCAGATCAGGCGCCACGTCTTTCAGGTTAACCGTGCTTCTTAATTTCTGGAATATGCTGCTCAATGTTTTATCTGCAGATATGTTCTCAGCCAGTTTCTTCACCACCCGCAGGTCTGTTTCGCACACTTTCGCTATTGCTGAATAAGGTATTTCTATGCCATTGCAGTAAAATTTGTTTTCTGTTATAGAGATCCCGCTTTCCAGTACTAATTTAAGGATCTTTCTCTGGGCCGGGTAATCTTCAAATTTCTTATTAATATCTATCAGATCCATAATTGCATCAACCAGATATTCCACACAACTTATATAAGGATTTTTAAGTTAAAGAAATTTGTATGCTTAAAATGTCGTTAAAAACATATAAATAGTAAGAGATAATTATAATATGCATGAATGAAAATATCGCGGTGCTCAAAGAATTGATGGATAATGACAACTTTTTAAAATATCTAGGCGGAAAAGTTGAGAAAATAGAGCCTGGTTACTGTAAAATTGTTTTAGGGTTCAAAGACAATCTAACAAGATATGGCAATATAATCAACGGAGGCGTAATTGCAACGCTGGCAGATTCTGCAGGGGGATGTGCTGTGCTAACAGTTAATGATGGCAGGGACCAGGTAACTGTAAATCTGAACATTTCATACCTGTCCGCCATAAAATCAGGACCTGTTTCTGCAGAAGCAAATATCATAAGGTCTGGCAAGAACGTGGCTTTTGCGGAAATTAGTATATATGACGGATCCGGTAAAAAATGTGCTACTGCTACCGGTACCTGGTTTTTTCGGAACATAGAAATATAGTGGGGCTACATATATGGACATGAAGTGTTAAAAAATAGGAGTTATATAAATTAAGACCTGAAAAAATAAAAAGATTAAAATTTAGCGCTGGGTATTTCCAGTACTAAATTTGCAAGTTTTATCCTGTCCCGCAGGGAATTGGAGGTCAGAACTGAGAGCGCCATAGCATCTCTATAATATTTCTCTACCTGGAAATCTTCAAGATAGCCGTATCCACCATGTACCTGTAGCGCCATTTTAGAAACCCTTATTACAAAGTTTGTTGCCAGATGCTTCAGCATCAGTTGCTCCTTTTCACTCGGTTCTGATAGAGACAACGTGTCCAGATAGTTCTGTAATGATTTCAGCTCGGCATAATACTCGCTCATGGCAAATGCAGGAGATTGGAACTCGGCAATCAAAGATTCAAATGCTTTCCTGACCTTTGAATACTCCATAGCCTTGCTAAGCACGTTTTCGCTCATTCCCAGGGATATTGCGGATATTGGCAGTGATGCTTCATCTAGCAGCGCTTCTATGACCTTCTTAGACTCTTTTCTAGCCACTATATTCTCTTCCGTGAAACTGCTATTAAACTCAATTCTGGAAAAGTTCAGGCCTCTAAAGCCCAGCTTGCTATTTTCAGAAACTACCCTAAAACCGTTATCGAGCATTAACAGTATGTTATCAGCGCCTGCAATCGAGAATATTATGTTGCTGTTTGAGCTTATTACGTAGTTTCTCGCACCTAAAACCTTGTTACCATTTATTTCGAGCACTGCAGGTGCCGAATTCTGTAAAACGTCTTCCAGCACTATAGCCCCGTTTATCTTTCCTGCGGCTATCTTTGGCACATACTCTTCAGCGAGTTTCTTTGAGCCTGATTTCAATAACAATTTGATAATTAGCGAGTTCTGAATTAGCACGTAAAACGCAAGCGATGGAGAATATTTTGCAAGCTCTTCTAACAATATGATGTAACTGGCCTGGTCTAGATTCGAGCCTCCATATTCGAAAGGTGCCAATGCACCCATAAATCCTTTTTCCACCATCTTGTCTATCAGCTCTTTGCTTATTCCTTCTCTTTCCACCTTCAAAGCCACTGGATCTATCTCTTTTTCTGCAAATTCATGTATCAATTTTTTTAAAAGTAACTGATCTTCACTGAACATCCGATCCCTCCTTTAACTTATTTTTTATGAGCATCCGCGCTATGACCAATTTTTCAACCTCGCTTGTTCCTTCCCAAATGTCCGTAATCTTAGAGTCACGATACAAGCGCTCAAGATCCGTGTTTATTCCGTCAAGACCCATATATTCTAGCACCTTTTCGGTCGCAAATGTGGCCGCTTCCGCAGTATAGTATTTAGCCATGCTCGTTGTGGCAGGGTCAGGATTAAAATTGAACAGGTAGCTTGCAGCTTTATATGTGATCAATCTCGCAGCTTCGATTTTTGTAGCTATTTCTGCAACCAGCATTTCAGTGTTTTCGTTGTCTGATATTTTTGAACCGCTCTTCTTGTTTTTCACTATATAATCCATCAGCCTGTCATATGCGCCTTCCGCTATGCCCAGCCCCTGCGCTGCAACATAGATCCTGCTGATGTTGAAAAAGGTCATAACATAATAAAATCCTTTGCCTACTTCTCCAATTATGTTTTCTTCTGGTATTTCAACATTGTCAAATGTCAGCTCTGCAGTGTTCGTAGCTCTCATTCCCATCTTCCCTTTCAGCTGAGAAGCTGTAAAACCAGGCATTGAGGATTCTACTATGACCATCGTCATGCCATGATGCCTCTTTTCAAATGAGGGTGGCGGGGAAGTGCGGGTTAATGCATAAAAATGGTTTGCTACGGTTCCATTAGTGATAAACATCTTTTCACCGTTCAATATCCACTTTCCATTCTTTTTCTCAAGTTTGGAGGATACACCAGCAACATCGCTTCCTGCACCTGACTCTGTGATCGCAAAGCCGCTGATCTTCTCACCTTTGAGCACTGGCTCTAGATACTTTTTCTTCTGCTCGTCCGAGCCATAAAACATCAGGACTTCAGATCCAAAAGCAGGCACTAGTGACGATAACCCGAGCCCTGGATCCACCCTGCAAAATTCCTCCATTGTAACAAGCATGCCCCATGGATTGTTAACATCCAAAAATCCAGCCTCATATGCTTTTTTTCTTATCTCATCAGGGTATTTTTCATTTTTGTCATAATATACTTTTTTTTCTGCTGTAAACTCTCTCAATGCAAAGTCCCTTGCTTTCTTCCGTACTTTCTCTACCTCTTCAGGCAACGTGAAATCCATTTGAATCACACCCTCTCAACACTCATTGAAAATCCCTGCCCACCGCCAACGCATAAGGTGGCAATGCCACGCTCTTTTTTCTTATCCTGCAATGTTCTGGCCAGTGTTCCCAGGATCCTCGCGCCAGTAGCGCCCAACGGATGCCCGATTGCGGTTGCACCACCATGTATGTTAACTTTATCAATATCCAATCCCAGCTCTCTTATTGCATACAGAGAAACTACTGCAAAAGCCTCGTTGATTTCCCAGTAGTCTATATCAGAAGCTTTAAGGTTCAGTTTCTTCAACAGTTTCTGGCTGGCCGGTACCGGCCCTTTTCCCATAACACTTGGATCCACACCCGCCCATGCCATGCCCGTGATCTTTGCAATCGGTTTTAGCCCGTATTCTTTAACTTTCTTGCCTGACATCAACATCACCAACGATGCTCCCGCATTAAGTGGTGATGAGTTACCGGCCGTAATGACGCCGTCCGGCTTGAATGCTGGAGGTAGCTTTTTTATCTGTTCCAGGGTAGTGTCCGCCCTTATTGCCATATCCCTGTCCACAACAGTCATTGCTCCATTATATTCAACCTCGATAGGCAATATCTCATCTTTGAACCATCCTTCTTTTAATGATTTGGCTGCCAGCTGATGGCTTCTCACCGCAAACTCATCCATCTGCTCTTTTTTTATGCCGCTTTCTTCAGCCAGTTTTTCAGCAGTCAAGCCCATGCTGTACCCTATGTTCATCTGGTATCTCAGATATTCAGGTCTGATCAAAAGTTTGTAGTTCGGATTGATGTGCGGATTATTTGCCAATGGGACATGAGTCATATGCTCCATTCCCCCTGCAAGGACTATGTCTGATGCGCCTGTCATTATCTCCATAGTTCCAATGCTTGCAGCCATCAAAGACGATGAACATGCCCTGTCTACAGCCATAGCCGGAACTTCCACCGGAAGTTCTGCTAGAAACACGGGATGCCTTCCACCGTATAACCAGTTTTCATCTGCCTGTAACGCGCAGCCAGATATCACATCACCTATTTCCAGAGGATTTATCCCGGTTCTTTCAATCTCTTTCTTTAACAGCATTCCCAGCGCTTCATCCATGCGCAGTGTGTTAAATACATCTTTCTCAGGCTCTGAAGGCCTGGATCTCGAAAACGCGGTCCTCAAATAATCTACCAAATATACATCTGTCATAATTAATAATCACTTCCCTTTAAATTCCGGTTTTTTCTTGGACAACATTGCGGTTATCCCTTCTTTTAGATCTTCGGTACTGTAAACTATTCCTGCAGCAAAAGATTCCATCTCTAGCCCAATGTCCATTCCTGCTTCTACACCTTTATTAATAAGCCTCTTTGCCAGAGCAGCCGATATCGGCGCAGAGGTATTTGCTATTTCTTTTGCATAGTTTAAAGATTCATTATCTATATCTTTGAATATCTTTGCTACCAAGCCTATCTCATAGGCTTCTTTCCCCGTTATCCGCTCGCCTGTCAGGACAAGCTGTAACGCCTTTGACATGCCCACTAGTTTAGCGAGCCTTTGTGAGCCACCCCATGCGGGTATCAATCCCAGTGTTACCTCAGGAAGACCAAGTTTCACGTCCTCTGTAGCAACCCTGATATCGCAAGCCATCGACAGTTCCAAACCTCCACCGAGCGCATAGCCTTTTATTGCAGCGATGGTGATTTTCGGGATCTCTGACAGCCTTCTAAATATGCGTTCTCCCTTTCTTGAAAATTCTAAAAAGTGCTGTGGCGTTGGAAAATATGAAGTTAGCTCTGCGCCTGCAGAAAAAGTGGTACCCTGACCTGTGATCAGGATAACATTTATCGTGTTATCGTTCCAGAGCATATCAATTGCTTTATTTAAATCGTCAAGTACCTCTTCATTTATAGTATTGTGCTTTGGCTTGTTTATTATGATTCGAGCAACTTTCTCTTCAAAGTGCTCAATGATCAGCGTGTTTAGAGTTTCAGCCCCTTGAACTTTTGCTGGCTCAGCTTTAACCTCTTTCTTCTCTTCTTTTTTTGCTACCTGATACAACCTGCCATCTACTGCCTCTCTCATTTTCCCCTGCTTTAGCGCATCCGCAGGCTCGAATACTTTACAATCATATTCCTTTGCAAGGCTCTCCAGCTTCGCTTTTACTTCCGCATTTGTAAGGCTTTTCGCTATTGTGATTGGGCCGAACGGCCTGTTCAATCCTAATTTTACGCCCGTTTCTATATCCTGCGGCGTGGCTATCCCTTCCTGCAAAATTTTCAACGCCTCATTTATCTCTATCGAAAACAGGTCTATCAAAGCCAGTTTCTTGGTACTCTTGCTCGTATCTATGTGAGGCCTACCTGAACTCCAGTCATAAAAACCCTTTCCAGTTTTTTTGCCCAGCATTTTTTTGTCTACCATATCTTTGAAAGTTTTGCATTTGAGATACTCAGTAGAAAGCTCTTTGCCATAATAAAGAAGAGAATCGTAAACTATATCAATGCCCACAAAATCGAGGAGCTCATACGGGCCCATCGGTAATCCCTGCGTTTTGCCAAATGCATCGATCTCTTCAGGGCTGGCTACATTATGGTCCTGTAACAGGCAGAAAAACAGCATGTCCGGCGCGTTGATCCTATTCACTATAAATCCAGGAGAGTCTTTATTTACCTTTACACCGGTCTTTCCAATCTTTTTAACAAGCTCTGCAACCGTATCCATTGTTGCATCATCAGTATCATCGCCCCTGATTATTTCGACCAGCTTCATCATAATTGGGGGATTAAAAAAGTGTATTCCTACCACCCGTTTCGGGTCAGATACATTCTTCGCGAGCTCGGTAATTCTTATATTAGATGTGTTGGACCCAAGAATCGCATCTTTTTTTGCAAACTGGTCTAACTGCTTGAAAATCTGATTTTTCAATGATACTATTTCTGGGACTGCTTCAATAACCAGGTCTGCATCTTTCACAGCTTTTTCTATTTCTGTGTAACTGCTTATCCTACCTAAAATTTGCTTGGATTGCTCTTCTGTTATGTTCCCCTTCTTCACAAATTTATCGACGCTCTCTTTTATACTGTTAAGTGCCTTTTTCAAGGCTTCAGGAGAAACATCCATCATGTTTACTGTGTATCCGGCCATAGCAAATACTTCCACTATGCCATGACCCATGTCTCCTGAACCTATTACTGCTATTTTCTCTATTGCCATAATTAATCACCTGTTTAACTTACTTTTTTTACTATGTTTATCAGCTTTTGAGACAAAAATATATCGCCCGTAAACTTGATCTTACCTGCAAAAAACGCTTTTGTCCCGTCCAGTTTTCCTGATAATATATCCTGCATCACTTCGTCTGTCGCTATGATTGTAACATTTGGCGCATCATGTGCTCCCATGTTCAATGACATGTCTCCGCTATCCAGAATTTGCAAATAGAATTTATCCCCCCCAAGTTCAAACTGCAAAATTTTGCTAGGACCTTTAAGTTCACTTTTTACAGAATCAGTGGCATTTACCTTTTTTACTATGCTCTCTAAAATTTCATAGCTTTTCATACTAAAAATTAATATTCACACATTTAATAAGCTTTTCGGTTTAAAAATAAATAAATTTTAAAAAAGAAAAGTTTTTTGAAAATTTTATTTATATTGCTTGCGCAACTCTTTCTTGTCTATCTTACCTGTGCTTGTTTTTGGCAGTTCTTTCATGAATATTATTTTGTCAGGAAGCCACCATTTCTGTACCCTGCCCACGTCTATGTACTTTTCAAGGTGCTTGAAAACATCATCCTCTGTCAGATTTCCAACCGTGGTTATGAAAGCCACTGGCCTTTCGCCCCACTTCTCGTTTGGTATTCCCACGATAGCCACTTCGCCCACGCCCTTGCACTCGCTTATGACATTCTCGAGCACTAGCGATGGTATGAACTCTCCGCCACTTTTCACTGCGTCTTTCTCCCTGTCTACAATATGTATATAACCCATACTGTCTATCTCTGCAAGATCGCCTGTGTGAAGCCACCCATCTTTCCAAAGCTCATTTGTCTTTTCAGGATCTTTATAATACTCTGTCGTGAGCCATGGTGCCCTGACGACTATCTCTCCAATGCTTTTATTGTTCCATGGCACCTCTTTTCCAGCAGAATCCATGACCTTTATGTTTACAAAAGGTATTGGTATGCCGGTACTGATCTTATACTCAAACTTGTCCTCATTCTTCATGTTCTTGATCTTATTGGTAAACAGAGCAATAGAGAGAACCGGACAGGTCTCTGACAAACCATACCCGCCAATTGTTTCAATGCCAAACATCTCAGCTTTTTTAGCAAGCCCTTTTGGCGTTGCTGCGCCTCCTATCACGACTTTCCAACCTTTCAGATATTTTGCATAGAGTTCTAAGTCCGGATAACTAAGTATCATGTACAAAATAGATGGTACCATCAATGTAAGTGTCACATGCTCATTTTTTATCAACTCTAAAATGGTTTTGACATCGTATCTGCCCGGTAACACATATTTATTGCCTGTGATAATTGTTACATAAGGCAATCCCCATGAATGGACGTGAAACATTGGAACTAGGCTCATGAAAACATCTTTATCTGTGACGTACAGTGGTTCCATATGCACTGCCATAGCCAACGCTTCAGCGTGAAGAACAAGGTTTCGATGCGAGAAAGTAACACCTTTAGGCAATCCTGTGGTGCCGGATGTATAGAATATCGTGGCGATCGTGTCCTCATTCAGATCCGGAAATTCATATGGTTCTGAGGTAGCCACTAATTCTTCATAGTGATATGATGGGGATAAAATAGTTTTTATGTTGTCATCAATATCAGAATATATGATCCATCCTTTTATAAAATCAAATAGCTGAATAGCCTTTTCGATAATAGGCACAAATTCATCGCGAATTATCACGTACTTGTCTTCTGCGTGCTGCATTGTATAAAATATGAGCTCTGGTGGATATCTGATGTTTACCGTGTGCATTACTGCGCCTGTCATTGGTATTGCAAAATAGCTCTCCATATAATGGTTAGTGTCCCAGTCAAGAACCGCTACCTTGTCTCCAGGTTTCACTCCTATCTTCAATAGTGCATTTGCAATTCTGCTCACGCGATCGTAGAACTCTTTAAAAGTAAACTTTTTTAGGTTTTGATAGACAATTTCTTGCTCTGAAAAATTTCTCAATGATGCAGGAAATATGTTTTTTATATTCAGTTCAAACTTGTATTTTTCCATAATATATCTTAATGATTTATCTAATATAAAAATATTATTGCTAGATTTAATACTATTTTTTTAAAAAAATGTTAAAATTAGTATAGTTTTTATATTTTATTACCTCGATTATGATTTAAGTGCAATAAAAGAAAGGAAAAATGTTAAAATTTAGATAGCTCTCCTTCTATTTTCTTGTAATCTGGCTCTTTTCCAGGATCTTCACTTATCCATATATATTTTATTATCCCTTTCGCGTCCAAGATAAATATCGATCTTTTAGATGCTTGTAAACCTTTTATTCCTGCAAAATCATTGTGCAGAACATCATATTTTTTGCTGACTTCCTTACTGAAATCGCTTAGTAGATCAAAGTTTAGACGGTTTTCTTTTGCGAATGCAGCCTGAGAAAATGGGGGATCTACACTTATACCGACCACCTTAGCGTTTAGCCTGTTCAAGTTAGATAACGAATCCCGGAAAGCGCATAGTTCTTTTGTGCAAACAGATGTGAATGCTCCTGGAAAAAATGCGAGCACAGTTTTATTTCCCAGATACTCGGACAGTTTACGCATTTTTAAGGTATAGTCTGGCAACTCAAATTCCGGTGCTATGTCTCCTGTTTTTAAACTCATAAAAATACACCTCTATATATTGACAACTGTAAGTATTATTTAATTTATTTGTAGCTTCAAACTACAATCTTCCATATCCATCAAAACAAAAGAATAAGACTGGAAAATACCTGAATTTTAAAATTTAAAAGCATAAACTATTAATATGGTTTTAAACATTAGCAATAAATATAAAAAAGGTGTCAAGATGATTCCTATAATAAGGCATAACCTGATCTATATTGCTTTTCAAGAACTTTTAATCCATTACTCTGAAATGATTGCTGTAATTATTTTATATATATTATGGCTACGTTTGATGTTCAAAAAATTTGACCTCACTATTTCCAGAGCCTGGAACTTTGTAAAACATAACTTCTGGCTCATTGTCAAAAGATTGGTTATATTTGCGTTTTTACAGAAAAAGTTTGTTAAGAACAAATATGCGGCAATAATGCATTATTCCATATCATATGGGCTTTTGTTTCTGACAATCTCCACTGCGTTAGTATTTCTGGACAATGATATTCTGACACCATTTCATATCCGCATCCTGGTAGGAAATTTCTATATCGCATTCATGTTATGGTCTGATACTGCCGGATTAGTATTTTTGATTGGGTTATTTATGGCGCTTTATCGCAGGATCAGAAAAAAGGTACTGTTAGAAACTACGTGGGCAAATGATTATGTCATATTGTTGGGGTTTTTGTTAATTGCGTTTGAAGGCTTTTTCTTGGAAGGGCTAAACATATACCTTTCAGGGTTCTGGTTTAATGAGTATCGATACATAGGCACACTTTTTGCAAAAATATACTTGACAGTAGGGTTATCGCATTCTCAGGGAGTTTTTATATATCAGGTTCTCTGGTTTGCGCATTTTACAACGGTATTTATTGGGTTAGCATATCTTCCTTTCTCTAAATTATCACACATAATTTTGTCACCCTCCTACGTAGCCACGACCAAAGACAAACCGAGGGGAGAGATGTCCACACCGTTTTTGTTAGAAGAAGTTCTGGCAAAAGGAACCTTTGACATGAAATTCGGGCTGAAAAATAATAAGGAGCTTAATACATATAAAAGGATTGAATCTGCAGCATGTACCAATTGTGGGCGCTGTGAGAGAGCGTGTCCTGCATTCGCTGCAGGGAGAGATCTATCACCAAGAGTATTCGTACAGAATTTGAAGAATCATATAGGAGAAGACAGAGAGGTTGTGCCACTATCCATATCGGAGAATGCAGTTTGGTCCTGCACTACCTGCCAGGCTTGCGTGGAAGAGTGCCCGGTATTGATAGATCCACAGAGCTTCATTCTTGAGACCAGAAGGAGCCTGGTATTGGAAAGCAAGATTGACAAAGAGAAAATTAATTTATTAAACAATCTCACATATACCAAAAACCCGCTTGGAAATACGCCATCCGATAGAAACTATCTGTTATCCAAAGCAGACAAATACTGCTCTGACAAAGAATATCTTTACTGGGTCGGCTGTTTGCCATCTCTGGATCCAAGGGCAAGAGCAACTGCAGAAGCATTTATCGAGCTGCTTAAGAAGGCAAATGTCAGCTTCGGGATTTTGGGAGAAGAAGAACATTGCTGCGGCGATCCTGCCAGAAGACTCGGCGAAGAAGGGAGGTACCAGGAACTGGCTTTAGAAAACATAGCTACCTTTAAAAACTATGGCGTAAAAAAGATCATAGTATCGTGTGCTCATGGTTATAACACAATCAAAAACGAATATAAGAAATTTGGATTTGATGGAGAAGTATACCACCATACAGAGATAATAAACAAATTAATTTCCGAGGGAAAATTGGAGATTGACAAAGGCTCGGACCTTGTAACCTATCATGATCCATGCTATCTCGGACGCATTAACGGCAAATATGATGACAGCAGGAATATATTAAATAAATCAGCAGAATTAACAGAAATGTCTCGATCCCGTGAAAATAGTTTTTGCTGTGGAGGTGGTGGTTCAAACTACTGGTATAAAGTTACTGAAAAAGAGCCTATAAGCCAGATTCGCCTTAAAGAAGCGATTAATACAGGAAGCAACACAATAGCGGTAGCTTGCCCTTACTGCCTTACCATGCTGGAAGATGCAACGCGTACCATTGGCATGGACGAGAAAATAAAGGTCAAGGATATATCAGAAATTGTACTTAAAAATATTAAAAAATAAAAAATTTTATTTTTTCAGTAATTCTATTAATGCTGGCACTACCTGGTACAGATCTCCGACCATACCATAGTCACACTCAGAAAATATGGGCGCATTTTTGTCCTTGTTGATAGCTATTACCATTTTAGAACCTCTCATTCCCGCAATATGCTGGATCTGCCCTGAGATTCCAAGTGCCAGATAAAGCCTGGGTTTTACTCTCTTACCAGACAAACCAACCTGCCGTTCTTCCTCGAGCCAGTGATAATCAAGGCATATTGGCCTGGATCCGGATACCTCTCCGTGAACCACGCTGGCTAATGATCTTGCCAGTTCAATGCCCTCTTTCTTACCTATTCCTCTGCCCACGCTAACAAGGATATCTGCCTTCTCGATATTCACGCTTCCTTTCTGCTTTGGTGTGACTGCCTCAATCTTCAGCCTGGTTTTTGGTACGTTCTCGACCTTTACCACTTCACTTGTGCTTGAAACAGATGCTGGGTCCACCAGACCTGGCATAACTGTGAATACCCTGGCTTTTGACTTCTCAGTAATAATAGTTTTTCCACCATAGAAAAACCTTGTGGTCGTTACCCCAAAATCGGATATATCCATGCTCAGTATTTCCGAGATCATATCAAATCCCATCGATTCTGCAATAATCGAAGCAACTTCTCTTCCTATAGAGGTTGACCCTGCCATGAAATAGTCATATTTCTCAGTGTTTATCAGGCTTATCACATAATTCGCCAATGCATCCGCAGCATAACATACTTTTAAATTAATCTCTTTTTTTGCGCCAAAATGGCTAATTTCTGGGCTCTCTGAAAATGTCAGAAGATCAATGTCAAATTTAGTACGGAACATTGTGGCCATCTGCATCAATATATCCTCTTTATCTGAAAACAACAGTGCTTTCATTTTATCTCACCCTTGATAATTTTTGCAAGCTCAGGCAGATCGTTGCTTACGTCCTCATAAATCTTGCGCTTTCTCTCGCTCTTAGGTGCCTTATTGCTTGTGGCCTCTATGGTTTTTTCAACGTTTATCTTTGTATCCTCAATCTTCATAGGCTTTCTTCCTGCAGCCATGATCTGCAACAGTGGTGGAAGCCTGGGTTCGTTTATTTCCTGCTCTACAGAGACTATGGCTGGCAATGCTGCACTTTCTACAACATTGAAATCTTCAAGAGTCTTGGTGATCTTTGCAGTTCTGTCTAAAAGTTCAAGTTTTACAGCATTGCCTAGCAGCGGCAATTTTAAGAGTGTCGCAAGCCTGCCAGGAACCTGGCCTGTATACGAATCCGCAGACTCATTGCCTAGTATTATCAAGTCAGCATTCAATGTTTTTATCTTTTCTGCAAGAACCGCTGCCGTATATTTCGGGTTACTACCCTTATACCCTTTAATAATGATACCTTCATCAGCGCCCATGGCCAGAGCCTCTTTCATAGCCATCGTTGCCTGATCAGAGCCAAATATCAGCCCCGTGACTTTGCCACCTTGTTTTTCTTTAATTCGCACGGCTTCCTCTACCGCGTTTTTGCTCAGGTCTTCTATCTTGTACGGCAGATCTTTTACGATCGGTTCTAGAGTGTTAGGATCTATTTTCATCTGGTCAATGTCTATAATCTGTT
This sequence comes from Thermoplasmata archaeon, assembly GCA_049965455.1. GTDB lineage: Archaea > Thermoplasmatota > Thermoplasmata > Thermoplasmatales > ARK-15 > JAVRLB01. The sequence continues at coordinate 17,149 of JBMFWH010000021.1, forward strand.
TTATGCAAACTACTATATTATATGCCATTATCTATTCCTCCATCTATTCTTTTTAAATTTTTTTTGTATCTTTCAGTAAAAGATACGTATATGTTCTTAAAATCTAGCCATTGCTTCTTATATTCTTCGCTCACTACACCTTTAATTTCTGCAGGCACACCCACTACTATCTTCTCATCCGGGACTATCTGCCCTTTTTTGACTACTGCCCCTTCAGCGACTACTGCCCAAATACCTACCACCGCATAATCGGTGATTACCGCACGCATGCCTATTACTGCAAAATCCTTGACTGTTGCTGTATGTATTACAGATCCATGTCCAACAGTTACATACTTTCCAATATGCGTTGCTTCTTTAGGCCTGGCATGAACAACGCAATTGTCTTCAATCGCAGTGTTTTCGTCTATGGTTATTGTTCCGTAGTCACCGCGCAGTACTGCGCCTGGCGCAATATAAACATGATCTTTGAGCTCTACGTTTCCTATCACAACAGCAGAAGGGTGTACATATGCTTTCTCAGAAATCTTAGGGATCAATCCTTCAAATTCATATAACATAAAAAGATATAATACAATATAATATTTAAAAATTATATCACAAAAATAACAAATTTTTTAATAGCTGATCGCTTATTGATCAAACATGTCAAAAGTTGTATTTTTAATAATGAGTGGGTCCGATTCTCCACCAAAGGCAGAATTAGGAATAATATCTGCTGTAAGATCATTAAAAGCGAATAGATACGAAGATCTGAAAGTGATATTCTATGGCCCCAGTGAAGAGTATATAACAAAACTTTCAGGAGAATTAGCAGATAACGTTAGATACCTGATAGAATCAAAGGCTGTAGATTCCGCATGCGTTGCAATTGCCAACAAAACTGGAATAGACGTAAAATTAAAGATGATGGGCGTGGAATTGTCTCCTTTTGGAGAAAGATTGGCTCATTATGTTAACAATGGGTATATAGTAATCTCATTTTAAAAAATAATATGAGATCCAGCAAAGCTACGGTTATCTTAACAGTCATCATAATCGTGACAATGACACTGGCAGTTAGGGCCAGTAACAATATGCTCATGACCACAGTTCCTCTGGTCGCAAAATATGATTTTGCATATTCGCAACAAGAAATTGGATTGATATCTGCACTTTTCGCTTTCAGTTCTTTTTCAGTAAGCTTTTTTATTAATGCCAGGTTAGGCACAGAAAAAAGAAGGATTCTATTTGTTCTCTCTGCTATAGGATATGCAATAATATTGCCATTGTTTTATTTCACAACTTCCTATCTTTTGTGGGGGATGGTATTCTTGGGTGGTTTTACGCTCGGAGCCATAATGCCAAACATTGTAAATTCTATACGTCTGTTTCATGATCGCAAGATCAGGGAAACAATACTTGGAATTTATACGCTTTCTCTAAGCGGCAGCTTGATTTTAGGGCCTGCTATAGAATCTTTAATATTAAATGTTTATACTTTAAAATACGTGTTTTTGTTCTTTATGCCTTTCGGGATCGTTACTGCTGTGATCTCGCCTTTTATCGCCTTTCCGAAAGAAGAAAGAAAATTAAATAAGGTAAAAACCTTTTCAAATCCGGGGTTTAAAGTTGCAATTTACAATTTACTTACATATAACATTCCTTTTGCAATAATAGTTACTTTTGCAGGTATTTACGCCAGAGACGTATATCAGGTATCATTATCTTTTGTAACGCTCTTATTCGCCCTCTTTTTTGTATCTTCATTTTTTTCGCGTATATTTTTAACGTTTTTTCCGCCAAGATACGTGTGGAGATATATGACATTAGCTATGAGCATAACAATGGTTGGGCTGGTCATAATATTCATGGCACCGAATATTATTATTTACAGCATAGCTCTACTGCTTCTCGGCATACCGCACGGGTTTACGTATCCGCTATCTTTGCTCACACTAAGCAGAAGCTATGACTCTGCATCAATAAACGCGGCAAACAGCTATTTTATGTCAATATTGAGTGCTATAGGTATATTTACTCCCGCAATAGGTGGGTTTCTCGCCCAGAGCATCGGATTAAGATTAACATTTCTTTCCATAGTTCCAGTCATTTTGATTTTGCTAGTTCTAACTAAGGTTACATATAAAAAAGAGATAGATGAATATGTCTAATGCTCTTATATCTTATTATTAATCTTTGTAAGGAGGTATCCCATTGCAAATATTCCATATATCGGGAATATAAGGATAATTGCAAACATGAAATTAAATCCTATAGAATATGCTATGGGTATCAAGATCAAAGGTGCTATAATATGGCCTAGAGAGCCAACAAATGAAAATTCCCATGTTCCCTTTGCAACCATGCCGGCAGGATATAGTTTTCTTGGAAGAGTATATATTGCTGCGATTACAAATGTTTCAAATTGTATCAGGAACATGGCAAGGAACAATATCATGTTTGTAACTCTATATGCAATCAGTATAAAACCAGGAACTGCAAACAGATAGCCAATAATGCTGACATATATAAGAGATCTATACCCTGAGGTCTTAGTGTATAGAAGATATGCTATTAATCCTCCAACTATTGTAGCTCCAGCACCCCAGAACCCAAATATGTTCATTGTCATAACTATATCCTTAGGATCATATTTGCCCAGATAAATGGGCAATATGCTGCCTAGAACAAGATTGAATCCGGCAATCGACATCCATAAAAAAGCCAGTATCCATGTTATTGGCATTTTAGCAGTGGTTCCTTTCTTTTCTTCTTTGAGCAAGTTTAGAGCCTCTCTATCTTTGCTTAAAAGATACACAAAAGGAATAAGAAGAATAAATGATAATAATCCTAGCACAGCATATACTAAGTCAGGGTTCATGTTTGCCAGAAAAGGCACAGAGCTTCCGATCGCCACGCCCGCAGGTATTCCTGAGATTGAGACTGTACTTGCAAGAATCCTCTTGCGATCGGTGTATATATAAGCATAACTCAATGAAAATATCTCCATCAAAACTGTCGCTCCACCCTGTATAAACCTAAATACCAGGAGTAATGGAAAATTATTAACATAAGGCATGAATATGACCGTGGCAGATATTATCGTTACCACTATAAATGTGGTAAGCACTGTATTTTTGTGATATTTTAGAACTCGACCTATGAATTTACCAGCTGGCATGCCTGCAAAATAGAGTAAAGTACCAAGATAGAACAATAAGTTTGGGTTAGTATCTGTTGCTTTAGAAAAATAACCTATAAATATTACAAACGATGAAAGTGAAGATAATAATACTGCAGACATGATAAATCCGGATAATGGAAGATAAAATTCTCTATTGCTCATAATGCCTTGAATATAATAAACATATTTAAACATTAAGTATAGATGCTTTTTGGATGCTCCAATGCCATGAAAATCTTAAAATCAGTTCTTGAAAATCCGCTCATTTTTTTATGATCAAGGGTTTTTATGGCCCGGATTATCGCTTAATTAATATCAGTGTCATCTTCCAAGATCTTGATGCCATTAGAACGTGATCGGTAGATAATTATCGAGTATCATCTTGGTCTTGATTTTTGGATCATTTTTTAATGTGTGTTAGATAACGCATATCTTTTAATCGTGTTCTGTATAAGGTAGATACAAGTGGTATATGCATTTCATGATTATGAATTATATATAAAAATTTGGGCGAAAATATTATTTAACAGACCTTGTATTCCATTCATAATGACCGTAGGCTTTGTCAAAGCTTCGTTGATAAGATCTGAGTTGCGATCATCTGCTCCACATCCTTGGCCTGATGCTTCAACATCTTTGCCCAGATAACCTCACAAACCGCGCTTCTTCAGAGCAGATAATATAATCTCAACGGGGCTTAATTATATAAACGGCAGTTGAATGTTCATAAAAGCGCCCGAGCCGGGATTCGAACCCGGGTCTGAGGCTCCGCAGGCCTCTAGGATAATCCAAGCTACCCCACTCGGGCATAAATCAATATGTCAATTGATCATGCTTTTTTGATAGGTCAGCAAAGAGTTCATATACAAAAATAATATTTTTTCGTATATGGGAATTTGTTATCAATTTGTTGACCATGATCATAACGATCTAAGCCAGATATATAGTTTCAAGAATATTAAAGTTTTTACGGTTTCTGAGCAAGAAAGCCACTGAACTTGCAATAGAGAGTATGTAAGAGGATTGCGCTTGTCAATTTTCCACTGAAAATATTTAAAAAATCATCCACCCTTTGAAAACAATCTGTATAAAACTATCTGAATAAAATTTAAGAGCTATATGCAAAGCAGTACATAGCATTCATATATCAACAAAGAGCTGATGCTGCCGAACAAAGATAAAAGATTTTGGTTCTGACATAGAGTAGAGTTCTGGCATTACCCAGAACCCCCTCGTCGAACCGGACTGGCGGGTTTCCCGCATCCGGCTCACCGACTGCTTTCTCTACATGGCTTTATGGCGGTTGCTTGCTATTGTGCGAGGTAATGTGTCTACTATGTATAGATGCCTCTTCTTTATATCTCTGTATTTCCATGTTCTTGGTTTGTTATGTTGCCTGCAATACA
>JBMFWH010000022.1:0-21632 GCA_049965455.1 Thermoplasmata archaeon
CTGAGATTTTTCTCACTGCCGATCTTTTGAAGATACTAGCTTATCCTCTGTGAACTCAGATCTTCTTTAAAAATAAGCGATGCATAACTTCCATCTACCCAGATTCTGGCATTTTTCATATCTTGGTTATGAACAATCTTGTAAAGAACAAGCGGAATAAGGCCCTTAAACTGTTTGATAAATGCGTATTCATCAGGCATTCTTGTTTTCAGATACTCTAAAATAAAAAAAGCATTACCAAAGTCCAGTATTAGCTTCTCTTCAGGAACTCTCTTTTTATAGATCCCATTATTTTTGTCCACTACAATGCCAAGATATCTGTTAACCTGTCTTGGCTTTTTGGCATTGTGGTCCCAATAAGCAGTAACTTCATAAGCATATTCTTTTCCGTTAATAGTTTTGTATCTGATGAATGACATAATGGTGAATTACCATTATGTATAATAAACTTTTTGTTTTTTAAAGTATTTATTACAGGATATTTTGAAGAGGTATAATGCCTAAAAGTACGGGAATTTAGGAATATATTATCTATTCTTTAAATTCTGAAAAATTACGCATAATACTCGCTTTTATGAAAACTTAACTTCAGAATCGTGACCTATTACAGTTTATAGAAGCAATTATATATGGCATAGACATAATAAAAACCAGTATGTCAGATTCGATAAGCATAATAAGGTTCATTATCGGAGTAATAATATTATTGATTGCAGCATATCAGGATTATAAAACCAGGCTAGTATCTTCAATGCTCTGGATTGTAATGGCGCTTGCAGGAATCTCAATACTCTCTTATCAGCTTATATTTGTATTTGAGAACAGTTTTGCACTCTATCTCATACCTATTATCCTAATTCTGTTTTTTGAGTGGTATGTAGAGCTCAGCAAAAACGTGAGAATATTAATAAATGGAATCGGGTTCTTTTTATCGGTCATGCTGGTATCTCTTTCATTTAATCTGAGCACATTTTCGGTATTCTTGATAGTGTTGATAATACTTGTCGCAAAGCTATTTTATATAAAAAAGATACTAAAAGGCAAGGCTGATGCAAAAGCCCTTATGAGCATTGCAATACTAGTACCATACTATCCTGCATTATTTACAATTTACTCCCTACCATCCATAAACAGAAATATTGCGCAGGTAACCTTTCCGTTTGCGATAGAAGTGCTAATGAACGCTGCGGTTACAGCAGTTTTGTATGTAATATATCTGTTTTTTTTCAACATTTCAAAAAAAGACATTGGTTTTCCAGAAATGTTTTTAGGTTACAAGTTGAAAATAAGCGATTTTAAAAAGAGACATGTATGGTTATTAGAGCGAATTGATGATAGTGGAACGCATTATCTTTCTCTTACACCGGATGAAAGCGCTGAAAACTCGGAACTTGAAAAATTCATGGTAAGAAACATAGAAAAAGTCTGGGTCCAGCCACAAATACCATTTATCGTATTCATGCTGGTAGGTTTCATAATGGCCTTTATATTCGATGATCTGTATCTATTTATTCACTAACCTTTTACTACGCCTACGGGTTTCATCCTGGCAACTATATTGCTGATACCTGCTCCCGCAACAGCGTTTACAACATCATCCACGTTTTTATATGATTCTGGTGCTTCTTCAGCAGCGCCGTCAGAAGTTGCTGATTTCACATATATGCCCCTATCATATAGCTCTTTTTTTATGGATTCACCTTTAAATCTGCGCAGTGATTCAGTTCTAGACAGCGCTCTTCCAGCGCCATGGCATGTAGAGCCAAAAGTCTCGGCCATAGCAGCATCAGTGCCCACCAGCAAATATGATGCTCTCCCCATGTCCCCTGGAATCAGAACAGGCTGCCCGATATCCATGTATTTTTCAGAGAGCTCACTATTGTTTTTATTGAAAGATCTCGTAGCACCCTTACGATGCACTACCACTTTTTTTCTAGTGCCATCTATCACATATTCTTCAACCTTTGCAATGTTATGTGCCACACCATAGATCAGTTCCATTTCCAGCTCTTCCGGCGCTCTTTTTAAAACTTTAGAAAAAGAGTCGCGGATCCAGTGAACGATCATTTGCCTGTTTGCAAATCCAAAATTTGCAGCTGAGTTCATAGCTTTAAAATAATTATTTGCCTCAGCACTATGAATTGGAGCGCAAGCTAATTGTTTGTCAGGCAAATCTATTTTGTATTTATAAGCAGCCTGTTCCATTACCTTGATATAATCCGTAGCAACCTGATGCCCTAATCCCCTCGATCCAGTATGAATCATCACGGTTACCTGCCCTTCTCTGGTAATGCCCATTTTTCTGGCAATGTCAGGCAAAAAAATCTTGTCCACAACCTGTACTTCCACAAAATGATTTCCAGATCCTAGCGTTCCAATCTGCGAAAAGCCGCGATCTTTAGCCTTGTCAGATACTTTTGAGGTATCTGTATCATGCAACTTCCCTGATGCTTCTGTGGATTCAAGGTCTTTTTCCCAGCCATAGCCATTAGACACGGCCCAATGTGATCCTGAATGCAAAATATCGTCTAATTGCGATCTGGATAATTTCAATTTTCCTTCAGAGCCTACTCCTGAAGGCACCTCTTTAAAAATTGTATTTACTATATCCTTAATGTTCATCCTGATAGTATCTAAGGACAGATTGGTCCTTAGCATGTTCACTCCACAGTTTATATCGTATCCTACCCCTCCAGGCGAAATTATACCTGTTTCATAATCAAATGCTGCAACTCCGCCGATCGGAAATCCATAGCCCCAGTGTATGTCCGGCATGGCATAGGATGCTCTTATAATGCCCGGCAACATCGCCACATTTGCTACCTGCTCAGGAGCCTGATCTTTCTTTATCTGCTCTATGAGAGAATCTGAAGCAAAAATTATACCAGGCACTCTCATTCCTTTTTTGTAAGTTTGAGGAATTTTCCACCTAAAACTATCTATTTTTTCTAGTGTACCGGTCCACATAGCATATCATCTCTTAAATTAAAAAAAATTATTTGACTATATCCACTCCATATGCTGCTTTTAGCTCGGATTCAGTCATTTTTCCAAAAATCTGCTTTGATTTTACGCCCGTGGCTACAATCATGACTGATATCTTCCCCTCAAAATCAGGATTGATGGCTGCTCCCCATATGATTCTAGCTTTGTCACCCACTCTTGCATGTACATTTTCAACAATCTGCTGTGCCTCAGATATCGTCATCTCTGGCCCACCAGTTACATGAACAAGTATGCCTAAAGCTGTGCTTATATCTACTTCTAATAACGGAGAATTAATTGCGTCTTCTAGTGCTTCTTTTGCCCTTTCATCACCGGGAGAATCACTTTCTCCAACGCCAATCATAGCAACGCCACCACTTTTCATGATTGTTTTCAGGTCATTGAAATCTAAGTTCACTAATCCTGGCCTGGTAATCAGCTCTGTTAACCCTTTGATAGCTCGCATTAAGACAGTATCGGCCAGCTTAAAAGCATCGTTTAATGGGAGTCTAGGTACTATCGCCAGAAGTTTATCATTAGGAATTGTTATTACTGTGTCCGCTAAATCCCTCAATTTTTCCAGCCCCCATAAAGCATTATCTAATCTGACCCTTCCTTCTGCTGAAAAAGGTAACGTACATACCGCAATTGTGAGAGCTCCAAGTTCTTTTGCGATTTTTGCAACGTAGGGGGCACTGCCTGTTCCTGTTCCCCCGCCCAACCCGGAGGTTATAAATACAATGTCCGCTCCCTGCAGAGCCTCTTTAATATTATCTTCTGCTTCTTTCGCAGCTTCTTCTCCAACAGTAGGTTCTGCGCCAGCACCTAATCCTCTAGTAATACGCTTTCCCAATAATATCTTTTTTTGAGATTTTGTAATTAATAAATGCTGTGCATCTGTATTAGCTGCTATAAGTTCCGCTCCGACTATTCCCTCTTCTGTAATCCTTGTGATGGTATTTGATCCAGATCCACCACAACCGATAATTTTGATGTTAGTCTTCAAACCTTTTAAAATTTCAATTAGCTCAGCATCTTCTTGATTATCCTGACTCTCAGATGCCTGTGTTTGCTGACTTGATGTAGGAGTATATGCAGAATATTTTGCTAACGCGTCTTTAACCAAAGATTTCATAACCACTCACCTTTATTTAATAGTAATTTTTTGTAAGTATATGAATTTATCCATTTTATTGGTCTTGTCAATTCTCCGTTGAAAATATTAAAAAGAGTATCAATTATTATACCACGCATATTTCGAAAACTATTCAAATAAAATGATCCTGATAAAGTCTATATCTTCGGCAAAATGAAATAATATTCAGATATCAACGGAGATTTGACAACGTCCAATTGCGAATCCTTATAAATCCACTATGATAGTAAAAAATGTATAAAATCTCAAAACAATAAGATAAGATCGAGAAAGTAATCTTAAATACATAAAAGTGTATGAAAAATATTATATATGTAATAAAATATACATGTTAATGGTATCCTAGGTGAGGTGGATAAATTTGGAATATCATAAGATAATGGTTTTACTTGTGGTCTTTGTTATGTTGGTATCTGGATTTAGCATTATCCAGGGTTATTCTCAGCAATCGACTCAAAAAAGTTATACAATAACCCCTCTTGCGCAAAATACAAATACATTATATATTAACAACAAATTTTACATAAACGATACAATAAAAGATCCTCTGACAGGTAAGTATGGTATGTATGGATTTGATACTAATGTCGTGATTGGAACTACAGGGTCTCTTATAGTTACAAATGCTACTGTATACTTTTTAGAAGATAGTTTACATCCTATCACATTGACTGTGAATGGGAGTCTGATATTAAATAAAGCCACAATTACCTCAGTGCCTGACAGGTTATATCCCTATGTAAATTTTACACTAAGCGCTTATAATAACGCGGTCTTGAATTTTAACAATTCTAAGCTCATATATCCAGGCTGGTTTAACGTATCTAACGACCAAAACGTATATATAAATAATACGATCTTTGATAAGTTATCCACGCAGAATTTGACGCTATTGCAAAGTTATAATTTTCCATCGATTTATGTACCTTTAGTCAGCTATGGACCTTCTCCTTATTTTTATTCATCGATAGTGCATATGACAAACGTTTCTTTTTCGAACTTATTTGAGCATACAGTCAGTACTCCAACCACATTTGCACATGTGGCAAGCACTACATTTCCAGCCTCAGGCATTGTTGTCACACCTTCAAGCAGGACTACACTACTTGCCAATGCTTTTAAGAGTCTATTAACTGGCTATTTACCAGAGCTAATGCTTACTAATGCTACGATATTCATCTCCTATAATGTATCGGCAGGCTATAACCAGAGTTCATATATTACTGCATCACTAAATAATTCTCAGACCCAGTTTTCACCAGTGCAGTTAGCAAACTATTCTAAAGGCAAAACTGCATCATCATTTACTGAAAACTTGGCATTTAGTACTTTTCCTGTAAGCTTACAATATTTAAGTGAGATAAATAATCTGATAATAACGATCACCCCACCTAAAAAGGGTATTGTCACTATTTATAGTTTAACACTCAATCTGTCTACTGATCCAAGCTTATTAAACTTCGGTTTTTATAAGTTTAATTTTAATGTTATTCATTCTACAGTATATGGCAAAGACATTTTCATAGATGCTAATTATAATGCCAGTTCTGGCAATCCTCTCTACAACGCTATCTATTTGAACCAGAGCACTGCATATTTCCTAAATCTTACAGTTTCTAACACTCTTCTAAAACAGGATCCACCGTATATTATAGATTCATCATCAACAATTTACATATTTAGATATGCAAATATTAAGATACAGAATTTTGATCATACTAATATTTCAAATGCCATTATTAGTACCCGGGCATACGAAGATTCTCAGAGCATGAATAACCTAGTAAACAGTTTAAATGCTATGATCTTGAGATACTTTAATTATTCACCTAACTACAATACTACTAACAAATCTGGAGTTGCATCTATCCCGTTGCTATCTGACATCATTCAGTCCCCCTACTGGCCTAACTCAGAGTATCTGGGGAACTATAATTTTACAGTTTGGACCGCTGGTTATTCGAAGATATTGATAACGTTTGATGCATCACTCTCGTATTTTCCGTTTTTGACAGTTTCATCCAATAATGTTGATAGAACTGTAACTGTTACTATTCCGAACATCAAGGCTATTTCTATAAAGACGCAACCATATTTTATACAGTATGATACCTATGCTATATCCGCAATTTTCAACGTTACAGGAGCGAGTATTTACAATGTGCCCATCACATTCTACATAAACACTCCATCTCCTACTTATTTGTATAGTACTATAAACATGATATTGGGCGTGAACAATATTGCTACTGTTTATTGGACCGTGCCTAACACAGTATATGGAAACTTCACTATCACTGCAACTGCAAATCCTTCTCACTCTATATTCGAGACTAATTACACAAATGACAGTGTTTCTGCGCCGATCAAAATATACCCTAAGATAGATATTGGCGTATCACAGATTACTGCAACTAGCTCTGTATTGTACCAGAATAACACTTTGTCCTTTTCTATTTTCAATCACGGCTGGGACTATGCAAATAAAATACCAGTATTTGAGCAAATGCAGTATCCTAATGGGTCTGTAAGTTATAAGAATATAACCTTGAGCATACCTGCCAATTCTTCCGTACCAGAAACATTTGTGTTTTATGCAAATATCTCTGGTACCTATACATTCTCTGTTGATGCAGTATATTATTGGGATTATAATCAGACAAATAACATTGTTTCCAAGTCGTTTGTGTTTGGGCTTGATTATTATCCAATCAGCTTTAACTATTCGATCATATCAAATATATCTTCGTTAAATAATATTATGACACTCAACATTTCCAGTGTAATTGGCTTGAATGGAGCGAATATATACAATGCACCTTCTATCACAGTGGAGTTTTATGACTATTCAAACAATATTACGATTGGATATAGTACTACCTCAATAATCAATGGTAAATTGGTCAGCTACCTGATAACTAGCTATTTTGTATATGGGCAAAATTATAGAGTCGAAGTGTTAGTAAACCCTACACATACAGTAACAGAAACAAATTATAATAACAATTATCTATTTTATAATTTGAGAGTGCCTGCTTTTATGGTTTATTCTATACCTCAAAGCACAGTAATCGTAAATGGAACCACAGATACAATATTTGTAAATAGCACACTAATGCAGGGTCAAGCAGATAATGTGACTATTTCTATTTTATTTAGTGGTTATCCTACCTTAACGTTTACAAATTATACCGCCATAGTTAATATAGGGCAGACTTATAATGTCATGTTTATATTGAATACTTCGCAAATACCTAATTTAATGAATAACAGAACAAAAACTACTTTAAATTATGAAGTTCTATTAACATATAGGCAATTATCCGGATATTATTATCTAGTTACTACTGGATATATTACTGTTCTGGAAAAACCCATGCTATCCATTTCATATTTTAATGTGATCACAAACACTTATGTTTCTAATATCTCAAAAATTTCGCAGGGATTAACTTTTGACATATTTATTAACATATATAACATTGGCGGGTCTACAGCATTCGGCACAATATTTTTAAATATTACAGATGGTTCAGCAGTACTCTACGACTCTAATATTACCACAAATCTTGTTGCCGGAGGCAATGTATCTTTATCTATAAGCTACGTGGCAAGCGTTATAGGGCCTCACATATTAACTGCATCAATAGTATATGCAGGTATGCAAAAGTCTAAGATTTATAATACTAAAACATTAAACTTTATCGTTATTCCCCCAAAAATAAGGTTGATTGTAACTTCTCTTTCCACAGCTACTATCATACAAAAACAAAGTTTGTCGTTCATTGTATATGCAGTAAATGAAAATGCATCCGCTCAAAAAGGATACACTGTTTACATGTCTGGAGTAACGATCTATGCTACTTTTTCTGGAATTACCCAGCTTTTGACAACTAACAATCTTGGTTATGGAACATTCAAGTTTGTGCCTGAAAAAACAGGTACCTATCCATTATTAGTAAAATACAGTTATGCCGGCATCAGTTCCTCATATGTACAGACCGCTTTAATTACCGTAAAATCACCTCCCTTAGTAATACCTTGGCTCTTAATTATAATTATAGTTATTATAGCCGCAGTTGGTGCGTTTTTAGGATATACTTATTATTCATACAAAAAAGTTGAGAAAAACGTTATGGTCTGTGGAAACTGTGGCGCAGTTATCAAAGCAGATGCGGAGAAATGTCCAGTATGCGGAGTAGTGTTTGAAAAAGACAAGGTAAAGTGCAGTGAATGTGGTGAATGGATCAAGGTAGATGATAAATACTGTCCAAACTGCGGAGCCCTGTTTATCAAAAAAGAAGATCCAGAATATGTGCATTTATCAGCTATGAAGCAGAAATATGATGCATATGTGCAGAAATTTAAAGATGAGGCTAAACGAGACCTTGGAGAAAAATATACTTCTGAAGAATTCACAAAGTGGTGGCAGTCGAAAAATGAATATATTTCTTTCGAAGCATGGTTGAAGCAACAGGAAGAAGAAAGCAAAGAAGAAACAATCAAATGCCCAGTCTGTGGATCATTAAATCCAAAGAATGCAAAGGTTTGCAGTGTCTGTGGTGCATCACTTGTAGCCGAGAAGAAAGAAGAAAAGCCTCCAGAAAAACCTCCTGAATCACCACCATCCAAACCAGCTAATACTCCACCGGAAGAGAAAAAAGAAGAGCAGGTTGTAAAGAAAAAAGTAATAAAGAGAATTATTCCTGGAGAAGAAAAGAGATAAATAATTTTCTTTTTTTATTTTTACTCTGACACTACACTTCTCACACGTTCCATAAGCCCCTCTGGGTTCTTGTAATAAGCAGAAACTATTCTTGCTACATCTGTATAGTTTCTAGCTCCTATCTTTTCCATATACGTAAGAATTTGTTCCCTACGCTTTACCTCAATTTCCATTCTTCTCGGATTCCAGTTTCTGATATTCCCAATTTTTTCATAAACATAGCTATGCCCGCTAAAACTGAATACATCATCAGCAGGGTTCCAAGTATATGCATTGTTTGTTACTAGCTCTCCTGTTTCAGGGTCAATAGTAACAATTTCCGTGATATTTTTTACTCTCCTAGTCATTTTTGTACCAACCTTTACCTGCGCTTGAAGCAGCACAATGTCCAGTGAGGTAAGTAGAGACCTTGGCAAGTTTATAGGGTCGTTTTCTAGCCTGTGAACCATTTTCTTCACATCCTCCGCATGAAACGTAGAATAGCAAGTTTTACCGGTAGCCATTGCCTGAAATACAGTATATGCTTCTGCACCTCTCACTTCTCCAACCATTATATACTGTGGTCTCTGTCTTAATGCTGCAGCCAGCAGATCGAACATATCTATTTCTCCAGCCCTTTTGCCAGACACTACATTAAATTCACCAAATCCCTCCCTAACAAGGCTAGGGATCCAGTTCTCTTGGGGCAAATTAAGTTCTCTGGTATCTTCAATGCTTACAATCTTTTGCTGTGGAGGAATAAATAATAATATTGCATTCAAGGTTGTAGTTTTTCCAGAGGCAGTACCTCCTACTACGATCATACTCATCCCGTTTTCTACGGCAAGCCAAACATAAGCCATCATCTCTCTGGACATAGTTTTAAAGTTTATAAGATCGAGGGGGGTAAACGGATTAGGTTTAAACCTCCTTATTGTAAAAGAAGAGCCTCTTTGTGTCACGTGCTTTCCCAGCGTGGTCTGCAATCTAGAACCATCAGGTAACGTTGCGTCGATCATGGGATTGGCTACTGATATATGCTTTCCGCTTTTCTGGACGATCCATATTACAAAACTGTTTAATTCTGACTCGTGTTCAAATTTCATGTTTGAGCGAATTGAGCCATATCGCCTGTGGTATATATATATTGGAATGTTAAGCCCATCGCATGAAATATCCTCAACATTAGGATCGTGCATAGGGACCTGAATGAGCCCAAAACCAATAAAATCACGAACAATGTAATATTTTATTTTTTCATAGGATATAACAGAAAGTTTTAAATTAAGATCTTTAACGGTCTTTTCGATGAGAGTGTATATATATTTTATGCGTTCAGCGTCTATTTCATAGTCTTTAAACTCTACGAGTGCTATCAAATGCTCTTTGATCTTTGAAATAGTTACCTCTTCTTCGCTGCTTAACGAAGGTTCGATTATTTCATAAGTATATTCATTATATTGATTATTAAATAATATACGCACATATGAGTATGGTTTTTCTATAACGTTAACTTCAACCTCACTGATATTATTGTCCATGATCTTTGGAATGACTGTAATATTTTCAATCTCTTTCTGTTCCTGAAACTTTATTTTGTGAGCTACATTTTTATTAAGTTTCGGTTTAAATAGAGTAAATCCCTTCGGTTTTTCTTTATCTGATATCATTTAAATCAACCCCAATATCTTGAAAAACATATAACCCCCAAAAAACAGGGCAAAAGCAGTGATTAATCCACTTCCATATTTTCCATCTTTCAATACCCCTGCCAGTATGCCGTCCCCTAGGGCACTTATCAGTGCTGAAACAACAAGTAAAAATTCTATCACAGGGATATATGTATAAGCAATGCCCTGGAAACTACCAGATACTGGAACGCCTTTCAGGCCTGCGGCGAGTGAAGTGCCGGCTTTTAACATTTCTGGTAAAAATGAGGAGGCAAGTATTACGATTGTTACAATAAATACTCCGAACGCGATGATCATTACAAATGTATATGTTTGCATATCTATAACTCTTTCTTTTTCAACAAGCTGTGCCTCTTTTGCAGCATGTGCAACCATGGTAAGCACATCTGCAACGTTTCCACCAGCCTCGTTAGCTTTTATTATGATTGATACCATCCTGTTAACGAGCGGCGTGTCAACTCTGGCCCTAAAATACTCCAACGCTTGATTTACTGGTACTCCAACCTGTATCTGACCAGCCATCTTTTTTATTTCGTCAGTTAATAACCCGTATCTGCCAGTAGAAGCAACCATGATAGCATCTGATAGTGTCATGCCGAACCTGCCAGCCTCCGCAACATCCCTCAGGAAATCTGGAAGGCGATCTTCGATCTTCTTTATTCTTCGCTGAGCATAATAAAAGTAAATTCCATAGGGCAATAAAAATACAGATATGCCATATACAACTAGATCTATAGGCCCTATAGGCCCTATTTTTATAGAGCGCACATAAAATAATAATGCCAAAGATACCAGTGCAACAGTGCCAATCATTGATAGAGTCAGGATTAAAATCTCTATTTTCTTCATTATTTTGTCACCTCAGCACTAGTAGAATGTATGAAAAATGCAAACATACCTATAAGAACAGGCAACATCAAAAATACGATAACATAGAGAACCATCACTGAAACCGGAGCCATAGACTGATTGATAAGGGCCATTATAGCTATGATAATTATTAAAAACAAAGGAAATGCTACGCCTACTGTAACAAACGTTTCAGCAAACAAAGAGAGTGTTTCCATAGTTTTTTTCATTTGCAGTCTGAGCTCTTTTTCATATTCGTCCGATTTTAGAATAAAGTAAGGTTTTAGAGCTCCACCAGACGTGGAGGTAGTAACTACACCCTGCAAAAATTCGGTCCATTTCAAGCTTGGAGAACGTTTAGAGCCATCTTTAAGTGCGGTTAAAATATCCTTTCCCAGTAATTCGGTATCTCTGGTAATCCACTCTGCCTCATTTGCAATCTCACCATACTCTTTTCTTTGTGCCAGTTCTTTAAATATTATATCTGGTGTAACATTTGCAGAAGCTAATGCGGAGATAAAATTCATTGCTGGAGAAATCTTGTTATCTATATCCTTCCCTCTTTTCTTGGCAACTGAAGCGGGTTGGGAAATGATAAGCTGATAGACTATGAATGGTACTATTACTGCTAAGACGATGGATAATACACTCAAAAGTACAATTCCGATCACTGAGAAAAATATGGCGATCGCTATGAACGGTAATACTGGAATAATGCTGGCAAATATGCTGTATGCTATGTATTCTTCTGGTCTCAACAAGATATGCGACTTAGAGAGATCTTCTTCAAGCTTTGCCTTATTTTTAAAATTATGGGTTAATATATATTTTGAGAGAAGTTTCCACGCTATTTTCTGCATGGCATTGAACTTGATATATTGTGGAACTGATCCTTTTGGCAGTTTTATCTTATACGACCCTGTAGTTTTTTGGACGGTTCTTTTTATCTTAAAAAAATCCTTTCTCTGAACTTCGAACTTTTGAAACTCATCCTGTGGTAAATCTGCCATTTTAATTAACCTCCGCCAACTCTTTGCTAATTGCATCATAAAGTGCGAGAGGATCTTTATAGTAGTTAGTAATGACTGCCCATATATCTCTATAATCTGCTATATTTTTCTTATATATATACTCAAGTACTTTTGTTCTTCTCGCAAATTCTTGTTCCATTTCATCATATGTCCAGTTTTTCAGAGCCATAATCTTATCAAAAAGATAGCTGTGGCCTTTGTATATGTATGTGTCATCTTTCTGATTCCATTCAAATACAACATTAGTAATTAACTCTTCAGTTTCAGGTTCAAACCCTACAATTTCAACAACCTCTTTAATTCTTCTAACTACATTATCTTTAACTTTTGTATGTGTTAAGATAATTACATTGTTAAGCGCGGTCATCAATATTCTGGGGCAACTTATGGGCGGGTTTTCTAGCCTGTGAATCATCGCTTTGACAGATTCAGCATGCATAGTAGAATATGTGGTATGTCCAGTAGCCATAGCTTGAAACATTGTATATGTTTCTTTGCCTCTCACCTCTCCTACTATAATATAATTTGGTCTCTGCCTTAATGAAGCGCGAACAAGATCATACATATCTATTTCTCCTGCAGATTTGCCAGCAAGGCTACGCTCTCCAGTCCCGCTTCTTGTGGTTCCTGGTATCCAGTTCTGATGCGGCAAGTTTATTTCTCTCGTATCTTCTATACTCACTATTTTCGCGGAGGGTGGTATAAACATCGTGATAACGTTTAACGTGGAAGTTTTGCCAGCTGCAGGGCCACCAACAATAATCATAGACTCTCCTATCTCCACACCCAGCCATAAATATGCTAATAAATCGGGCGAAGCTGTGCCAAATTTCAATAAGTCTGTAGGGGTAAAAGGTCTCTCTTTATATCTTCGGATGGTAAAGGTACCACCACGTGTAGTAACCTCTCTACTGTATGTTGCTTGAACTCTGTGCCCTTCTATGGTAGTGCCATCCAATATAGGCTCAGAGACGGAAATTTGTTTGCTGCAACGCTGTCCTAAATATACAATAAATGAATTCAGTTCATTATCGTCCTTGAACATTAATGCAGTTTTAATAGATCCGTATTTCTTATGAAATATATATATCGGAACTTTGACCCCATCACAGGATATATCTTCTATCTCTTCGTCCATTATCAGGGGATCTATCTTCTGGTAATTGATAAAGTTTCTAACAATGTAATACATAAGCTTTTGCTTGCTAATACTATCTATTTTTATATCTCTTGACTCTAAAAACGTAGCTACAGAATCTTTTAAATATCTCTCTTTATCTTTTACGGAGGTAATAAACCATTCGTATTTAATAGTTTTTTCAAGAGTTTCACTGATATCTTTCACTAACTTTGCAGTAGCGTCATTGAGAGGCGGTTCAATAGGCTCATATATATATTCATATTCTTTCTTGTTATATACTATTCTCGCAAAAGTATAAGGTCTTGTGATAGGATAGATCTCAATTATCTCAAATACTTCTGGATCTAAAGGTGGAATAGGTGTGATCACGCTACCTTCCTCCAAACTTCCAGCAGATTCTTTCACTCTTAATTTACCTTTTTTTATGTTCCCAAATATCTTTGATCCAATGTTCTCGAAGATATTTTCTTTTTCGCTTGCTTTTTGCATATATATATGTTCCCCCCTATTTATTGAGTAATTGTGACATACAAATAAACGTTTAACACTGTCACCGATACTACATCTTTAAATTCTAGCTGGTTCGGAGTTGGGTTATTTGTAATGACCTGATTGCTAATTGCCATGTTTTTATAGTATTGTAACAATGCGGAGTTAAAGGTAGTGTTGAATGTAACATTTAAATCATGGTTTGACAAAGAATATACATTTTTCTGGGTTCCGAAGAGAGTGATAGCTATGCCTCTTGTATCTGTACCAGTAACCACATCTGAAACCCCATAAATATGCTGCATTACAAAGGTCAAATGAACACCGCTACTATTTGTAGCGCTGAAATCACTGCCAACTAGGATAACAGATGCATTGTTCTGGGCGAGGTTTGTGCGTATTAAGGCACCGTTAAAGTAAATGAATGACTCAGGAACATAGTACCTATTCGGTGCTATAAATTCAATAGAGCCACCTGCATATAGATTGACCAGCCCTATACCCGGGTATTGGAAAGAAATGTTCATAAACTGATTTGAAAGATTCTGAGCATATGGATTTATTTCTAGTTCCCCTATTGTCTGCTGCGCAAAAAGCGGAATTCCAGCAGCCCCCATAGTAATAGGTGCATAAGTTGTGTAATTTAGGTCATTTGTGATCGTAAGCATATCTACTTCGGTTCTGATCTGCGAAAATTGGCTGAGCACTTGCATATCATGCTGTTCTTCATTAGTTTTCATATAGACTGGCACGTACTGCGTGACAAATGTAGATAAAAGTGTTATAAATAACAATAATGAAAACAGCGTCCCTACAACCGATGCAATACCCTCTTCTTTATCATATACAATTTTCATCAATAAATCATCTGCCTCATATTTGTACGATATTAAATATAGCTAATCTCTATATAAACTTTATTGAACAAGCTATTTCAGAAACAAACCGTTAGACCTCATTTATATACTTATATGTAAAAAGTATCTGAAAAAAAGTATATTTCCAAAATATTAAAAGCATAGAATGTAAGTACTTTTTAAAGAAAAACAATTACAAAAGCTCGAGGCTATTAAAAAATATTAAAAGAAAACGCATTATTTTTATTAAGATATAAAGATATTTATCTTCGGAGATTCTGCCTCACTGGTAATAGGTCACGATTCTGAAGTTAGGTTCTCATAAAAGCTAGTATTATGCGTAATTTTCACTGTATTTAAAAGATAGAGATTATATTTATTTTGTAATAATAATAAATTTAAAATATATTGTATTAAAGGCACTTTCTGTTATATAGCCACTTCATAATCGTGACCAGTTACCCTCACTGGAAAAACTTAAATATGAAACGGAAGTTCCACTTATTTTTATATATGAAACTATTATGGTTTATCGTATTTAACATAATAATTTATATTTATATGTACCCCTTATTTATGCTCACGAATTTTAAAAATATTTATATTTTGGAATCTATTATTACTATTAAGATTGAATCAAATCTTATCAGAGGCTTTCAGTAACATTGCCTAAGGCAATCCAAAGCAGAGACATACAAATACCCATGAGAAAAAAACTGGAACAGAACCCTTAAAAGTAGTAAATAACGTAATATAACGTAATTTAGTGATTTTTTCCTTGCTAATTTTTATGGAACTTCCGTTGCATTGTACATTTCACGGCACAGATAAAGAGTTGTGCTCAGTGATGTGATCTGTGAATCTGAGGGGTATATCCTGAACTTATAGGTTCTCATTGCCTTTTACCTCCTGTGAATCTACATAATTCTTCAAAACAGCAAGGGTAACCTGCCCTGAAGTTGCAAGAAAGTATGATGGCGACCAGAACTTTCCCTCCCACAGATCTTTCTTCACTTCAGGAAATTTGCGTTGTATCTCCCTTGATATTATGGTCTTGATTGCATTGACAAACTGTGGTATTTTGAGTAATAGTGTGGATTTGAAAAGCATGTGAAAATGATCCGTATCACATTCTATATTCAATACCTCAACATTGAATGTTTCAGCTATTTCTCTTATCTTGGTCTTGAGAAGGTCCACAACTACATCATTGGTGAATACTTTCTTCCTGTATTTTACGACCTGGATGAAATGATAGTATAATGAATATACGGAATGTGCTCCTTTATCCAGTTCGTAAGGCATAGTTACGACAACGATTCATACACTATAAACAATTCGCTCGCTTTTACCCCCTATCTTGCGAAATGGGAATCCTCGCCCGCATATGTTAAACGTGCAGAAAATAGTAAAAGATTAGATAATATAATCTAAATAACCGTTCTTTTATCTAAAAAAGATTAAAAACAGATTTTTTTGGATCTATTTTATTCCCAATCATCCTTTTGTTCTTTTTCCTCCTCATCCTCGTTCGAGTCTATGTCCTCATCCAGACTGTCAGATATCACATAATCAATATCTTCATACTTCTTCAACTTATCCAGGTCTTTCTTTTTTACAAAGTTGATTTTCTTTTTTTGAGGCATGGATATTTTACCTCCACTTTTCATAAATCAAAATTTCATATATAATCATTTCTATTTGTTCCAGACTCTCCGCATGTCTGACCAATGTCAGATATTTATAAATAGGGGGAAGTTAATTTTGGTTTATGACAAAGGAAAACGAACTTCCCCCGATTAATAATAGTAAATCCCTTAAAAAACTTTTTTATGACTCTCTGAACTTCTTTTTTCCTACCTTTATTAAATATTTATTATCTTTTCCATAGTATGGTTCGTCATGTTCATCTATGGCAATATTGACCTTTTCAGAGAACACACCCATAGATATTCCAATTTTAACAGAGGACTCGATCAAAGTCTCAATTGTTTGAAAGTTGAGTGATTCAGGAAGTCTTCTGTAAATTGTGTCGCCAGAAGGAACTTTAGAGAAAGCATTGTTTCTCACGTATGTTTCAATGCATTCGTCATTACGCATGGCACTTTGCAAAGTTAATAGAATATCCTTACCTCTATACACAGATTGAATTGCAATATTGTTTTTAAAAAGCAAGTTCAGAGGCACTGACAAAGCGATCAGAATTGCATCTCTTGATGTAGTTATAGAAGAAAAGAGTTTCACAGTTGCTTTCATGCCTAAAGATCCACTTGACGGAATTGATAACTCGAAAGAGGTGGAGATTGATTTGGACCATTTTAGATTTAGACAATCTAAGAAGAGAATATATATATCTTGATAGATATAAGTACTTGAGATCATTATACGAGGTCGTAAAGTTAGAGGTGAAATGTAAATGTCAGGCAACATAAGATCTGCGGATGAAAAATTTAACATCATAATGGAAGCTCTTAAAACTAATATTTCCATTACCGAACTGTGTGGAAAAAGATGCATAAACATCCACCCACCAGAATAGGCAAAAAGTAAAGAATCGTTTCTAGAATATTTCCGGTGGTATTAGATGAAAATATTAATTTGAAGGGAGAATAGATCTAAAAAATCATAAACTGAATGAAATAACCTATGATTTAACTTCGAAAACATACTAAGATATGAAAATCTATGGGAAATTAGGTACTTGACAAAATATTCAAATTAGACATGCGGAGAGTCTGTTGTTAATTGTTATAGCTAATAAAAATATATGCTATCCCGCTTCATGAATTCTCGCAGCAAAGATGTCGCATACGTCCCTTTGTTCAAATAGAAATTAAAAACTGCAAAATCGCTGTCCGTTACATAAGACAAATCTTTAAAATTTTCAGACATTGCCCTCCTAAACCCTTTAGATGACAGTTCCGGCAATTCTTTGATCTTGAACATATCCTTTGATATATTTTCAGCCTCTATAACCTCTTTTTCAATTCTTCCCTGTTCTCCACCCGAAAATTCAGAGTTATAACCATATAATACAGCAGAAATCCATGCTTTTTTTTCTTCAATTCTCTTTTTTATGGTTTCCACGTTGTCCGACGTTACAGGGATTTCACGGTCTGTGTCTGGATAACCATCCTTCACCGGTATTATAACATCCCCTTTCATAGGCTCATATATAGAGTATTCTTTGATCCGCCTCGTAATTATCTTATTGAATAGATAGGACTGGTATCCGTGAATGAACATCATTTTTAGGGTTCTTGGCAACGCCGCGATTGCACCCCTATAATCTCCGGGCCTCTCACTAAGATGGTATAACATCACTTTTTCATAATCCAGTGTTTCAGATATCATTTTTAAAGTTCCTCTGGCATCTAAAGTGTCAAAAAAATAGGATCTGGCTTCTGTATCTTTGTCATAATCAAATTTCATGCCCACATAATGCCTCACTGCGTTTTCAAAATCTCTTTGTAATATATATTTACCCACGATGTGTGTGATGGGCCTCGATGACCCAAACCTCTGAACTCCGAAAAAATTTGGAAACCCCGCTTTTAGCTCGGCTATTGTAGCGTCTATTAATGCGGGATCAGGATTGCACTCCGATATCTTGATTTTAAACTTGTTTCCGTACAAATCTCCTAAATCCAGGCTTATATTGGTCCTGAATGAATCCAGTATTTCCACATCTCTTAAATCGATGTTGACAGCATTCTCAAAATTTTTTATGCAGAAATATTGAGTAGATATTGCTCTTTTATCCTTAGTGCCTGCGAAAGTGATGCTGTTTCTTCCTATCCTTAGCCTTTTAGATAACTCATTGACAAAACGGTTAGTTTCCCAGTTGTTTAATTTTACCAATAATATCAAATTCTTGCCTTCAGGATCCTTTGGCACTGAAATCGGTAACTCTTCCACTTCAAAATCTTCAACCCTGTTTTTTAATTTTCCGCCGATTCCTTTCGTATGGGAAAGATATGCGCCAATTCCAATATATTCCTCATCGATCATATTATATCAATACTCTTCAAAAACCCAAAAAACATCAATAATACACCTATCATCTGTCCTGAATAATAAAGCGCGTAATTGTTTATCAGTGCCGCAGAACCTACTGCCGAAAATACCAGTGCACCCAATCCTATCAATGAATTGTATACGATCGCGTTTTTTGTGTGCCGCATCCTGTAAGCAGAATAGAATGCCCCTACTATGAGCGCTATTGCGCCGGGAATTATCAGTAACATTCCTATGCCTGTAACATATGCGGGCATGGCGTTAGCAGTGCTTGAAAGCAGCGCTTTGGCATTTATAGTTGCAGAAAAGTTTACTATCGTAAATATGAGTATTACAATAACAGAATAGATCAAACTGTACATACTGAATTTTTTGTTATTAAACAAGTATATAGTACCAAGCCCAAATAATAATACCAGTATCGTACTCGAAAAATTGTAAATTTTGTAAAGATTTGTGTCCCATGAATAATATTGTGCATAAAACATACTAAAAAATGCCAGTGTCATAAAAACCAGCCCTATACCCCAAAACAGATTCTTTGGCTTTTTGTTTTTTACATATCTCTCAAATATCCAGCCTGCAAATAAAAGAGATATTATCGTTGAAACCAATACATATACATCAATCATATAGCGTTATGAATAGGATCGACTATTTATTATTTTTTATTCGTTTCACGCACTTCTGCAACCATGCCCTTCTTAAATTTCAGTGCTTCTATTTTGTTCATGAAAGTTCTTCCTACCCCTATGTAATTATCATCCGTATCAACTATCAATACCTCATCATAAGGTATCAGATCCGGATCCATGTCTACCACAAACTTGGCAAAAACATTTTTCCCCATCTTGTTGAACTCCGCAGAATCTCTGGATACTACGATTCTCAACTTTGGATACTTAAAATGCGCATGAAGCAATTTTCCAGCTTCGTATTTCAAGGTGAAAAACCCGTCATTGCGCATAGACAATATGTGTTTATCCTCTAAAAGCACGGTTCTTATCATTCCTGTATTTTTGCTTTTCACAATTTTTACAGGCCCATTAAAAAGCGCATTGCTTGAATATTTGCCAAATTGATAGTCTACAATAGCCCTAATTTTTTCCAGATCTAGATCTTTTTTGTGCTTAGTAACAAACTCTGCATCAATAGGATCATCCGGGTTCTTCAAACGAGATATCAATGTATCAAAATCCCATGAATCCGTTATATTTTTTAAGTTGTCTATCTTATCCGGATAATCTGGAAAAGAAGACTGTAAAATAGGATAAATACTCATTAACTGGTATGGTATAAAACCGAAAGGCGTATGCACTAAAAATGTGGCGTTAGTGGTTTCTATGTATCGTTTCATCATATCAATATCTTCCGGGTTTAGAACCACCACTGTTCTTTCGTTTTGAAACTCCGATCTGATTCTCTTATCAAGCCTGTATGTAACAGGCCGATTCAAAGATTCCGCGCCCGTATAAAAATAGGCATGTTTCCTGCTCAAATTCTCAAATTTCTCCAGTTTTTCTTGATACTTTTTCAGGGTTTTCAACGCAGAATAAAGTGCAGGATGAGACCTTGATCGCTCTTCAACATATTCCCATAAACTCTGCTCAAATATTGCAGTTTTTATTCTATTGAGCTCTTCTACCGATATGAACAGGTTATGTTCTGCAATTAGTTTTACACGATCATCATAGGGCATCTGGGCCAGCTCTGAAACTTCATATTTATCTAGTACGGGGGAGTAATATGGCACATATTTCATATCTTTCAGCTCTCTTGTGCCGTCAGGAAATAGAAATCTGTTATCGCGCGCGTATTTTATGTATGATGAAGAATCAAAAAAATCAACCCCTAAAAGTATAGACATTGCAAAAAACATAGGGTGTCCAGCACCAAATAGATGTACTGGCTTGCTCGGGTCCAAATTTAATTTTGAGACAATTATTATGTCAACAATATCAGAGTATCTGTAAGATTCTAAGAGAGGAACTACTCCGCCTATAGGATAATAATCAAATTCCAAAGCGCTCATTTTCCTGGCTGCGTATTCTCTTAAATCCAGAAACACAGATCCCTGTACCGGCCCCGCTAAATTCATATCCCCTCTAATTTTCAATGCTTGCTCTCCCCTCTTCGCAGTTTCTTCAATAGCAGCCAATGTTTGCTCTCTACTAAAATCGGGCTCTGTAAAGATATCTAGAATGGTTCCTATATCCGTCCCTATTTCTCTCTGAAACTCTAATATTTTGTCAGGGTCAAGCTCTAGATTTCCATACATATGATCTTGAAAAGTCCCGGAATCGGTCATGATTATTCCAGGATAATCAAGCATTTTGTGCAATTTCTGTGCCAACGCTTTCTCTTTAAGATCGTTGTTGTTGTATATAATATATGAATTTGTAATTATCGACTTTAATTTAAATTTTTCATATATGTCCCTAGGGGATACTACAATCTTACCGGGGTTTATCACTGGCATTAATGTAGGCGTTTCAATCTGTTTATTATTCACATTGAACTTGCATATTCTGGCTAATCCGTCTCTCTCTAATAACTCAAGCATTAAACAGCAACTCCAGAAATGTCAACTACTCCTCGCTAAAGCTTCGGAGCTTGTTGCTGGGCTCCCCATCCACCATGAGTGGGGTTTTATTGAACCGCAACGATTGGCTGGCTGACAACAGCCTGAAGTACTCAGATGTACCTAGTAC
>JBMFWH010000023.1:0-20985 GCA_049965455.1 Thermoplasmata archaeon
CGATATATTTGCGTTTAGTTCAGCACTTTCAAGATCGTATATTAGGATTATGCGCCATTAACAAAGATTCTTTTTTATCTGCTTTATAGTCCTAGATCCTTCTGCTAAATGATATATACATTTTCTTTCGATAATATTTTTTGATTGTATTGATCAAGAGGCAAGCAAACTATTAAATAACAAAAATAATATCGGAGCATAATATGGCACAACCTGTAATAACAGTTTCAAGTTTAGTAAAGAAGTATGGCGATTTTATTGCTGTTAACGGTATTGATTTTCAGATAGAGAGGGGAGAGGTATTTAGCCTTCTGGGCCCTAACGGTGCTGGCAAAACCACGACAGTAGAGATCCTTGAAGGCGTTAGAAAACGGACTTCAGGATCTGTGACTGTGCTGGGAGAAGATCCTGAAAAAAGCAAGAGCTTAATTTTTAAAGTCGGAATATTGCCTCAAGATTTCTCGTTTATTTATAATAGCACTCCTTTAGAAGCACTCAATTTTTACAAGAAAACCATGCATGCTTCTGCAGACATAAAGGAGATCATGGAGCTCGTGGATTTAAGTGAGAAGATCAACACACCGTACCAATCGCTTTCAGGAGGTCAGCGACAGAAACTTGGCCTTGCTCTGTCTCTGGTCAACGACCCTGAAATATTATATCTGGATGAGCCCACTTCCGGGCTGGATCCAAGGGCACGTAGAAACATATGGAAAGTAATAGAAAATTTAAAAAAGAAAGGAAAGAGCATACTTCTGACCACTCATTATCTTGAGGAGGCAGAATTGCTGGCAGAGCGAGTTGCGATAATGAATCACGGAAAGATCATTGATTCCGGTACTCCAAAAGAGATTGTTGAAAGACATCATGAAAATGACCGGTTGATAATACGTGGTGGTGCTGAGATCGAGAACATGATTAAAGATGCAGGATTCAATGCAGTCAGAGACGGAGCGTATATAGAGGTAAGCTTAAACGACATCAAAGATTCAACAACGCTTATCAATTTTCTGTATGACAAAAAAGCAAAATTTGAAGATTTTACATTAAAGAGAGAGTCTCTAGAAGACGTGTTTATAAAAATGGTAGGAGAGATTGAAGAAGATGAAAATGAGTAATATTTCCGCATATTTTGTTCTTCACGCCAAATCATATTTTAGATCCAGATCAGCAATATTTTTCCAGATTGCGTTTCCAGTAATTTTGATGCTGCTCTTTGGTGCTATTTTTTCTGGTTCTTCATATACACCCAGCACTCTGATCGTGCAAAATGATAGCCCATCCACTGTTTCTTGGAGCATAATATCAGCAGTAAATGAATCCGGGCTGTTTCACGTGAAAGTCATAGGGCAAAATGTCAATCTGCATGATTACATTATTAACAATTCGATAGGTGCAGCGTTGTTTATACCTGCCAACTTCACTTCATCTATCTATTCGGGAAAACAAGGGTATCTCGTTCTTCAGGGAGAGGCAAGTCCCACGGTTGCAAGCTCAAATTTCCAGATGTTAAACGGCATACTGACCCAGGTCAACTATAAATTTGCAAATGCTTCCCAGAAGATAGTATTAAATTCTCAGGTTGCATCTACTACATCTGACAAGACCGTGAACTATTACGTACCAGGGCTTATAGGATTTACAGTACTGACAACGATGTTCAACATGGTTTACCAGGTTCCAAACTACAGAAAAGAGAAGATATTCAGGCAGCTTTCTTTCAGCGGCTTGACTAAATCAGAGTGGATGGTTGCAAACATACTTCATTCGTTCGTAATGTTAATCATATCAGATATAATTCTTATATTAATAGCGATCGAAGTGTTTGGCGCATCTCTGATATTTACGCCGATAACGATTCTGCTTTCAGGCGTGATTGTCTTTGCAGGATTAATATTCTTTATGGGCTTAGGAATACTCGCAGGGCTTGTATCAGACAACGAAGAGACCGTGTCGGTAGTCGGAAACTTGATACTGTTCCCGATGATGTTTCTATCAGGCGTGTTTTTTCCGCTGGCGTTTGCACCCCAGTACTTGCAGATCATATCTAAATTCCTGCCATTGACCTACTTTATCACAGCCTTGAACTCGACGCTCATTTATGGCAATTACTACACGATCTATTTACAGATTATATTGCTGATAGTATCATCTTTGATTATATTTTTTGTTGCTGCGAGGCTGTTCAGCTGGAAACAAAAATGATCGGCTTTTACAGTGTTTAAACTGCAAAATCAAATATTCTATTTTTTACAATAACGAGAGGTTATCTTTGTTAGATGTTACTTGTTAATGTTTAGATCATATCATTTCAACAAAACGCATCATTGTATCTAGATCATTTAATTTGATCTCTTTTGAGATATGTAAGGCATCTTGAAGATGCTTTTTTGGATACTCTCAATAAATAAGAGCCTCTACGAAATATTTATCTATCTGCAAACATTAATATTTCGTAGTTAATCTGCGATCATTTGAAATTCGCAAATCAACGCGAAATATTGGAAGGTGAATAAATGGCTAAATCCAAATCGCACAAAAAAAATATGATATTTCAGATAAAGATCTCACTGAAAGGAATAAGACCTTTAATCTGGAGAAGAGTACTTGTGCCCACAGATTTTACACTTCATCAGTTGCATCTGGTCATACAGGCAGCAATGGGATGGGATAATTATCATCTATACAGCTTCGATATTAACGGGCAGGGTTTTAGCTTACCGGATGAAGAAGGTTTATTTGATGATATAGATTCAAGGAAAGTGAAATTAGACAAACTTTTGTCCATAGAAAGTATTTCAAAAATGACATATGAATATGATTTTGGCGATAGCTGGGATCATAACCTTGTGATAGAAAAAGTACTTCCTAAAGATCCTGAAGAGACCTATCCTAAATGTATTGCTGGAAAACGAGCTTGCCCACCAGAAGATTGTGGTGGTACGTACGGATATTACCAGCTTTTAAAGATACTATCCGATCCTTCTAACGAGGAGTATGAAGAGACGAAAACATGGGCAGGCGAAGACTTTGATCCTGAGAAATTTGACATAGAAGAAACTAACGAGTTATTAAAGGACTATGATGCCTTAGATTTCTCTTGATTTCAAATTATTTTTTCATTTTATATATTCCCCACTGTTTAAAATAGCAATCGAGTTTTTTTAGGAGCAGGTTCTTGCACCCTAAAACTAACTCTGCTTTGTTGAATAAATCAGATTGGAATTTTAATCCGGGCACAATACTATACGAAGAAATTTAGATTTTTAGACCTAAAAAATATAACCTTTTCAAAAGTATTTATGGGAATAACTTTAGAATATTTATTCAACACAGCAAACTAACTCAAAACTTTTAAATATCGAATTTGCAATCATTTGCTACGGTGAAGAATTATTGAAACAAACATAATCAATGCGTGCTCACCAATGTTGAAAGATACGGATCAAAAAATTTTAATCAGGACTGATGATGCTGCGGTAATTGAAAACTATATTGTTGATGAATCCTCAATATTTCACGGCTCTGCGGATTCTGTTGTATATCCAAGAGATGAATATGAGGTTTCAGAAATATTTAAAGAGGCGAACGATAAGAAGATTAAGATAACAATATCCGGAGCTGGCACAGGTGTTACAGGTTCCAGGGTGCCTTTAGGAGGCTGGGTTTTGAGCACTGAGTTACTCACTAACATTGAATCAAGACCTTCAGATAATGGAAAGATTATACGTTTTAAAGGTCTTAAAAATGAGGGTACTATATTCTTGGGTTATGATAAGGATGGTCCTTATGCAATATCGCCTCCGGGTATATCATTGGCATTATTCAAAAAACTGGTAGAGCAGGAAGGATTCTACTATCCGCCAGATCCGACAGAGAGCTCAGCCTCGTTAGGTGGCACTTTGGCTACAAATGCTTCTGGCGCGAGGACTTATCATTATGGCAGTACGAGGGATTATGTGAGACGGATCAGAGTAGTAATTCCAGAGGGTAATGTATTAAACATAAAAAGGGGTGAAGTTTTTGCTAAAGACAATAAATTTGAAATAATGAAAGAGGGACAAATAAAGTATGAGATAAAGTTGCCTGGATACGTAATGCCAGACGTCAAGAAAAATGCGGCAGGGTATTTTAACAAACCAGGCATGGATCTCATAGACCTGTTTATTGGTTCAGAGGGAACACTGGGATTGATCACAGAGATTGAGCTGAAGTTGCTATCTAAGCCTTCAGATATCTATACTTTTTTTGCAGTTTATAACAGTGAATCGGAGGCGATAGAGCTTGTTAAAAAGCTGAAAACTGAAAAAGATGAGCAGATACTAGCAATAGAATTTTTCGATGCTAATTCAATATCCATGATCAGGGAAACATATCCCGCAAAGATACCAGCTGGTTCAAAGAGTATTATCTATTTTGAATTAAATGCTTTTAACGACAAGAATTTGTACCATATTTTGGAACTGGTTAAAGACTGTGATTATCTATTTTCCAATAAAGGGTTCAGCATTAACACGATCTTGTTGTCTGAAGAGGAAGCAAAAGATATCCGGCACTCTCTTCCCGAATCCATAAACTTTAAGTTACGGAGTTTAAACTTGCCAAAAGTTGCAACGGATATTGCCGTTCCTGAAGGAAAACTTGACGAAATGCTTGAAGCGTACCATGCGGTTGGAACCACTACAAATGTGAATTATGCACTGTTTGGGCACATTGGCGATAACCATCTCCATTTCAATTTTATACCGGCAAATCAGCAAGAGTTAAATTCAGCAATAGCTGGCTGTGTATTATTATGGAAGAAAGGTATCAGCCTCGGAGGCACGGTAACTGCTGAACATGGCGTTGGTAAGAAATTTTATATTGAAGGAAATGAAAAAAAGCCATTGTTAGAGTTAATGTATGGAAGAGATGAGTTAATGGAGATAGCAAGGATAAAGCATGTTTTAGATCCAACCCATATTTTGAATGTGGGAAATATTGTGCCAGAAGATATTTTGGATATATCCTGTCATAGCTAGCGCATGGATATTATCTGCAAACTTTTCCATCTTTGAACAGTTTTATTGCAGTTTCGACCTCACATCGTCAGAGTATATGTATTTGTATTGTGTTAAAGATCATGAGATTATGAACTGCCACAAATTATCGCCCATCTCTATTGATTTCACAGTTTTTCTCTCTGTTTTGTATACTACCAGATGCGTATGGCAAAAGCTGAACACACTGTTAATGCAGTCTTGAATACGGTCTCGTTTATTGCTTACATTTGATCTTCAAAAATGTTTTCTTCAGTTTCAGGTCAGTCTCTATTATGATCCTGGGTAATTGGAGTAAGATCATAGTTAATGCCAATCTTCTGCAGTATTTCACGGATCTCTTCCTGGCTTATTACTTTGCTAAGAAGCCTGATAAGGTATGGCAATACTTGTCCCAATTCAATTTCCTTTTTAGAGTCAGGGGGTCTTCCCAAGATATCCTACATATTCCTGCACAACCTTTCCATTAACCCGTTTTACATCTACAAGTTCATAGTATTATCAGTTTTTTCTTTTGGCTTTTCTTGGAATTATTGCTATGTATTATTTAAATACATAATACAAGATAAATGTTTCGGAACATAGCATTTTCAAAATAAATTGATTAAGAAATATTATTCATCCAACTTAATATTACCGCCATAGGGGAAATAGAAAAGGATATATATTGTAAATAAATGAAGATAATCGAGAGGTTGCAAATATGAAAATAAAAAATACGTGTAAGAGGTACATAACTGTAGCAATAATCATAGTTATGATAGTAGCATTTTCCGCTAATCTATTAGCAGCTACAAACGGCACTACATCTACGAGTCCTCCACAAAGCTTTGAAATTTCAGCACAACCTGTTAAAGGTTATGCTCAGATAAACACCATGAACAATAGCTCTAAAGTCAGTTTCAGCGTTTACATACCAATAAAAAATATGGGCTTGCTGCAATATTATGTTAACACAATCTCTACACCAGGCTCCATAAACTATCATCATTTTCTATCATTATCTCAGATATACAAAGAATTCATAAATGTTACAGGATATAAAGATACAATCAGTTATCTGAAATCAAAAGGTTTCACAATACAGTTCACTGCCATGGATTCAATAATAGTTGCTACAGGAACTGTTTTCCAGATCCATAATTATCTGGGGTTGAGCATAGGGATTTATTCAAATGGAAAAGATCAGTATTACAGTGCATATGGAACTCCTCGTATCTCTGGAGTATATATATACTCCTCTAATATCACTGACATATTATTCGCACATCCTACCTATTTTTTAAATCAAAGTATGATCAATAGTCTATACGATAAAATAGATGGATCTACTCAACAAGTTCCACCTATTGCCGCAACAAACTATGTTGCCACTGACTTACAGACCGTATACAATGCCACTGGGTTGTATAAGGAAGGTATAAATGGTAAGGGATCAAATATTGGAATTCTTGATTATTCTGGAGATCCTTACCTCAAGGAGCAACTAAGTTATTTTGACGCACTATACAATGTTCCAAACCCGCCAAATTTTTCAGTTGTACCTATTGGCCCTTACAATCCAGCATTAGGGGTTCTTGATGGGTGGGCTGATGAGATAAGCATGGACGTGGAAGCTGCACATACAATGGCTCCTGGTGCAAATATCACACTTTACATTGCAAATCAGAACATACTTTTGCCTGTAGCAATTGCCTATATAGACC
The DNA here is from genome assembly GCA_049965455.1 of Thermoplasmata archaeon. Classification (GTDB taxonomy): domain Archaea; phylum Thermoplasmatota; class Thermoplasmata; order Thermoplasmatales; family ARK-15; genus JAVRLB01. The sequence goes on from JBMFWH010000023.1 coordinate 6,746, forward strand.
AACAGGATATAGTGAATGACCTATCTCAAAGCTTTGGAATACCTGAATCCATAATTTCAGATTACCCTGCAGCTACTGTATATTTTAATTTTATTCTACCAGATATATACTACAAGCTTGGCTCGGTGGAAGGGATCACATTTATTGCAAGCAGCGGTGATGGTGGAGGATCTGGATACAGTACTGGGCCGATTGGAACCATTGGATATCCGGCTAGCTCACCATATGTAACTGCCGTAGGAGGAACAACCACCTATCTAACATTCAAAGGCAACATGGTGTATTCTTTCAACCAGACTGCTTGGTCGAACCATGGATTTGTTCCTGATTTTCTAAATTTTGGTGGTAGCACAGGAGGTGTAAGCGTACTGGAACCAAGGCCATGGTACCAGAACATACAAGATCCGGCTACATACCCAAATGGAAGGATGGTTCCGGACATATCACTTGAATCATCTGGATCTCCAGGCATCTGGTATGTTATGCCCGGAAATGTTTTGAATACTGGTGGTGGGACCAGTGAGGCAAGTCCTTTGTTGGCAGGATTATTAGCACTGGTATCCCAGTACACGGGCTCAAAAACTGGACTGATCAACCCTGCTTTGTACAGCTTGGGAACAAACGCGTCTACATATCCAAAAGTGTTTTATCCAATAACTTATGGATATAACATTCCGTGGGCATCTCATTATGGATACAATCTGGTAACTGGGTTTGGATCCATAAACATAGGTGCATTCGCAACCATATATTCAAGCTTAAAAGCATCAAAAACAGTAAAACTGAACGTTACTGTCAGTCTCTTGAATTCCGCCAAAAAACCGGCTTTTGAGTTTCCTGACAATCAGAACATAATAGTATTAGCGAACATAACCTCACAGGCAGGCACAGAGATTGTGACTGGATCTTTCACAGCCACGCTATCATCACTTCAGGGTAACATTTCACAGATTCCCCTGAAATATAACAGCAGCGTAAATGAATGGACCGGTAATATAACAGTTCCTTCAAACAGTGAGGGTTTGGCAAACGTGATCGTGAAAGGAACTAGTCTTGGAGTTTTAGGGTTTGAAAGTACCGAGATATTTTTAGGATATTATCTCTTCTATTATGAGGAGGTAACAAATTCACCATTTTTATTGACCAGTGCAGTTGGTGGAATGTACATAATGGGATATGTTTCTTGGCTAAATGGCTCGGCAGTAACGAACAACTTAACTCTTAGTATTGAACATTATTCTATCATTTCCAACACATATACAATTGTAGGGTCTTCCGAAATGACCAATACTGGCATTTATATCCGATCTCTTGGTGACTCTATTTTCACAACTATATTGGGCAATTATTCAATTGGTGAAATGGTTCTTGTGGCTGAAGGTGCGTATTCATATTTTCCATTCTTTAACGGAGCAGATCTCCAGGGATCCTATATTCTGGGTTCTACTTTCACGGAGCCAGGTACTGCTGCTGCAGGGCAGAACATAACATTAATGCCACAATTCACGCCACCATACAATATATACAATCCCGCAACATTTGCCAACACATATGGATCTAACATTACTTTCAGCCTTTTAAGCCCAACAGGAAAAGTAGTAAGCAGAAGTGCGCCAGTACTATTCTCTTCACTCGGAGTGCTGAAGGTCCCTGGAAATGTTTCCTCTGGTCTATATACAGTGCTGATAAATTCTAGTTATGACTCATATAGCCTTGGTTCCTGGATTAATGGCTCATATTATGGCCAGATATACATTTCAAACTCAACCACAACTGCCACAGTAAATATTAATTCACCTAATTTGGAAGAGGGCATGAACATAACAGTTGAGGCAAATATTAGATATACGAATGGTACTGAAGTTAAATATGGAATGTATTCTGCCATCCTTTATCCATCCGACCTTGCATCAAGTTATGCTCTTTTGACAGAAGAAAGATATCTAGATAACAGTCTTATTCCTCTATATTACAATGCTTCTCTGAATCTATGGACCGCTAATGTTACCTTACCTTCCGGAACCAATGCCGGAAGCATGGCAAACTTGCTAAACGACTTGCCAGATTGGGCAGGTAATTATACTGCAAGCATTGTAGGATTATCTGCAAACGGTTATCCGACGGTTGTAAGTAACCCTCCAAGTGTATCGTTCTACATTCAGAATCCAATAATAGCAAACTTAAACAACGAGGTTAACCAGCTTCATTACCAGCTAAGCGAAAACTTATCTTTGATAAATTCAAAAATCGCGATGGAAGAGAGTAACGTATCGATACTTACAGAGAAGGTAAATACCCTGAACTTAACGGTAACTAGCCTAAATTTATCCATGATTAGAACTACGATTAACACTCTGGAAACAAGCATTGCAACTATGCAAAATACACTCAATTCGCTAAGTGCACAGCTTAATTCTATTAATGCATCCATTGAAGGACAAATAACACTCTTGAATTCCGAGATTAACTATCTAAAATCTACGTACAGTGCTCAATACACTAGCTTAAATAATTCTGTTAACCAGAGCATAATGAATCTGCAAAACCAGATCTCCAATGACAATAGTTTCTTAAAATCCAATGTTACCTCACTGGACAAAGAGATATCTAGCTTGCAAGTGACCATTAACAATCTGAATAATACACTAGTCCACGAAAGTTCAGACATAGGGAAGACCAACAACAATGTTAACAGCAACTACATAATGGGCATATTAGCATTGTTAATTGCGTTGATTAGCCTGGCACTGGTAATACTTGTGTACTTTAAGATTCCAAAAAAACCGTAAGAATCTGAAAAATAATTTTTTTTATTTTTTTGTAATTTTTTAAGCATATGAACTATTGTGAATAGTGCAAAATATGATGCTTTGTTACCATGGATCCTTCAGGCATATACATTTTTTTATGGATGATAATTTAGAGAACGTCAAAATTATGAAAATTTTATAGACCTTGAGATTTAGTAATATGCCACGATTCTGAAGTTAAGTTCTCATAAAAGCGAGTATTATGCGTAATTTTTACCGAATTTAAAGGATAGATAATATATTTTATTTTGTAATTAATAATATATTAAAAATATATTGTATTAAAGGTACTTTCTTTTAGATCGTCACTTCATAATCGTGACCAGTTACGAGATTTAAAAACCATTAAGTAATTCAAGAATATTAGCCGGTTTATGATTGCAAAAGCAGAATGGCAAACATTAAATGAAGTGATGATTCACAGACCTTCCTTGGAAATAGAGTACGCAATGCTCACGCCCAAGGCTTTTCTCTTTGAGCGCGTTTACAGAGTGCAGAAAGCAATAGAAGAGCACATGAAGCTGGAAGAGATACTGAAACAAAACAATGTGCAGGTTTATACCTTAGAACATGAAATCATAAAAAATGCAGAATATTCAGGATCGTTCAGGGATAATATCATTGATTACCTCATCTCCAAAATTCACTTTTATGGAAAGATGGAAGACAAGAAAGATGCGGAGACAGAGCTGAGAAAAAACATAAAAAACCTTGACAGCAAAACGCTATTTGACCTGATGGTCCTTGAGCCTTCAATAGTGTTTAAAAGTAACAGAGGATCTGTAGAGTATCCATCTGTTTACTCCAACTTGCCTCTTGCAAACCTTTATTTTATGAGAGATCAGCAGGCAGTGGCAGGAAAAGGAGTAATAATAGGAAACATGAAAATGGAGCAGAGAAAAAGAGAGATAGACCTTACCAAGTTTGTAATCAAAAACATTTTTGGGGAAAAAAATGCGTTTACAATACCAAAAGGTGCGCATTTTGAGGGGGGTGATTTCATGCCTGCCAATAGATTTGCGATAATAGGCACTGGCTCAAGAACTGATGAAAAAGGGGCGATGCAAGCAATGAAGTCAGGAAAGATTGAAACAGACGAGATACTAGTTGTTGAAAACCCAGTTTACGATTTTTCGAAAAATAACAGGATGGTAAACATGCATCTAGACACCTATTTTAACATAGCAGGAGAAGGTATTGCCATAACGTCAACATACCTTGCAAAGAAAGCAAAGGCGCAAATATTTACAAAGCAGTCTGCAGGCAATTATGAGAAGGCAGAGAATACCACGCTTTTTGAGTATTTGAGGTCCAAGGATTTTAATTTTATAGATCTATCAATACCGGAACAGTTAGCATATTCATCAAATTTCCTGACTATAAAAGACAGAAAGATTATTACGGTGAATGTAAAAAAAGTAATTGAGCGATTGCTTTCAATCAGGGCATTTGATGCTGCTACAGAAAGCGTTGTGAGAAAAGAGCTGGAAAAGATAGGTGATTCGATATTTCCAAACAGGCCAGACCTGAAAAAAGAAGGTGTAGATTTCATAAATGCGGACCTGATAGAATTAACAGGTGGCTATGGTGGAGCACACTGTATGACCGCGACATTGAATCGGTCATAAGCTGTAAAAATAGAGAGAAAATTGAAGAATATTTAAATACGCATATACCATCATATTTTCAATGATCTCTATAATACTGGCTGCAGGGCAGGGCACAAGGTTGAGGCCTTTAACATACGCAATACCTAAAATCTTATTACCCGTTAACGGCAAGGTTGTTTTGGAGTATCTGCTTGATAACCTGAAAAATGTAGATATAGAACATACGTACGTAGTAGTATCGGAGCATGCTGATCTTGTAACCACGTACATAAAAAAGGCGAACCTGGAGAACGTATCCGTGATCAGAGGGCTTGGCTGGGAAACTGGAGGCGATCTCTCAATAGCGCTTGAAGAGATTAACAAGATTGATGATTACATTGTTTTAAATGGGGATATAGTAACGGATCTCGATCTTGCTATGTTATATAAGTTTCACAGGGACAGGAGACCGTATGTGAGCATGTCCTTAATAAAGCTTGAAGATCCAGAGCTGGTGAAAAGATTTGGACAGATTGAGATGAATGGAGAGATAGTAACAAAATTTTTAGAGAAGACATCATACAGGAAGGGTGGGTATGTGAATGTGGGATTCTATATTTTTGACCGTGATTTTATAAATGTGAGATCCAAATACATGAGCACGAGAAAATTCAAGATCGAGCATGATCTATTTCCAACGCTGGCGAGAGAGAAAAAGCTGTACGGAAAACTGATGAATACCGGTTACTGGTGGGATGTGGGTACTTTAGAATCTTACATAGAGACGGAAAATAGCCTGATCCAGTACTTTATGATCCATAAAAAGTGAAAATATTAATATATCATTGCTCATAATAGTGCCATCATGAGATTCATCGAGGAGCTCAAGACACTTAAAGAGCAGGTCAAGTTTGATTCGAAGTTTGAGATATATGGAAATTTTGAAAACATAGTTATTGCAGGAATGGGAGGATCTGGCATAGTAGGTAGCATATTCAAGGAACTTTACACGCTCAAGCCTGTTGTTCTGGTTGACGACTATTACATACCTGATTTCGTAAACGAAAAAACATTGTTCATAGCCATAAGCTATTCCGGAAATACGGAGGAAACACTTACTGCCACGGACCTGGCATTAGAGAAAAAAGCGACCGTTTTCACGATTACCTCTGGCGGAAATCTGAAAGAGAAAGGAGCGCAGACTGTTACTGTGCCGAAAGGGTTGCAGCCACGCTCATCGATCGGGTACATGCTCATGCCTCTTTTAAACACGTTTATGCCACAGAGCAAAAAGAGGATTGACAACGCGCATCGCATGCTGGATGAAATGGACCAGAACAATGAACACATAAAAGCGCAGGCTTACGAGATTTTTGAAGACCGCAGCATTCCCGTGATTTATGGACACTCTCCGTTCAAGGCAGTGGCGTATCGCTGGAAAACTCAGTTTAACGAAAATTCGAAGATCCTCGCATACTCAAACTCCTTCCCAGAGCTGAACCATAATGATACCATGCCGCTCAGGGACACTTACAGAAAGGACAATTTCATATTTTTCACCTTTTCCTCTACAAAAGACAAGATAAAAAACAGGATCAACATAACTGCAGACATAACAAAGACCTTTTTCGTAACGATCGATCCCATCGGAGGTTCGATCTTTGAAAAGCTGTTTTACTTGATCCACTACGGCGACTATTTAAGCTACCACCTTGCAAACTATCGCGGAATGATGCCCGAAGACGTGGGGATTATAGAAGAGCTGAAGCTGAGAATGAAAACCGCAAAACAGTCAATATAATTTTTAATAATACCGAAAAAATATTGAAAAATGTTTAAATAATACGACAATATTATAATAAAAATATGGATAACGAATATAGTTATCAACTAAATTTAAAAAATCTTTTTTCAAACACGCTGAGAAACTATGGAGATAGGGAAATAAATTACAGAAACAAGGAAAAATACACGTTCAGAGAATTTTACAATAGAGTGTCAGGGCTGGCTGCAGGGCTCGAGAGCATAGGTGTGAAGAAAGGGGATATTGTGGCTGTGATAGACTGGGACACAAACAGGTATATGGAATGTTATTTCGCAATACCGATGCTCGGGGCCATAATGCACACTGTGAACATCCGGTACCCTCCAGAGCTGATCTATTATACCATGCATCACGCAGAGGATAAATACGTAATTTTGAGAGACGAGTTCTTGCCCGTGCTTGAAAAGAGCCAGAGCCTGTTTGATTTTGTGAGTGCATGGATCGTTTATAACGAAGATCACAAACCGATTTCCACGACCCTCAAACCATTTTATAACTACGATGATCTGGTTCTAAAAACAAAATACGAATTTCCAGACCTTGACGAAAACACAACTTCCACAATATTCTACACGTCAGGCACTACGGGCATGCCCAAAGGAGTGACTTTCACGCAGAGAAACCTGACCATGCACACGTTAGCTTTGCAGGAAGGATTGACAATCCCTCCATTGAATTTAACTAACCAGGACGTATTTATGACCCTGGTGCCGATGTTTCACGTGCATTCATGGGGCATTCCATATTTAGCGTATTTGGCAGGGTACAAATATGTATTGCCGGGCAGATATGACGTGCCGACAATGCTTAATCTGATCAAGTCCGAGAAAGTCACGTTTTCTGCAATGGTTCCCTCAATTCTATACATGATCCTCACATCTCCGAACATTGAAGACTATCGTGAATACCTGAGCAAATGGAAAGTGATTATTGGCGGTGCAGCACTGCCAAAGGGCTTGGCACTGAAAGCAAAGTCGCTCGGAATCACCACTATCGGTGCGTACGGGCTTTCAGAGACCGCACCGTTGCTGACCGTTGCATTGTTCAATGACAAGGTTATCAATTTGCCAGAATACCAGAAATTCGAGTATATGATCTCTACCGGCATACCTGTGCCGATGGTAGATTTAAAAGTTGTGGACCAGAACTTTACCGAGGTGCCATGGGATAGCAAAAGCGTGGGAGAGATCGTGGTTCACGCACCGTGGCTTACGAAAGGCTACTATAAAGACCCTGAAAAGTCAAAAGCGCTATGGAAACATGGGTGGCTCAATACAGGAGACCTAGCAGTCGTGGATAATAAAGGGTACATAACGATCGTGGATCGCGAAAAAGATGCCGTGAAAAGCGGCGGCGAGTTCATACCTTCACTCGTGCTCGAGAACGTGATCAGCGAATGCAAGGGCGTGGGCGAGGTTGCAGTTATTGGCGCCCCCAGCGAAAAATGGGGCGAAAGGCCTGTCGCGTTCATCACTGTTGTAAGCGATATTAAAGATAAGGATGTTTACGACCATCTTGACAAGTACGTGGAGGTAGGAAGAATACAGAAATGGTGGGTGCCTGACAAGATAACGATCATTGATACCATGCCAAAAAGCAGCACCGGCAAGATCGACAAGAAAGAGCTGCGCAGCAAGGTAAAATAAATATTATTTTCTGTACGGCACTACCAGTACCGGGACATTACTGTTCTGAATTAGGTAGGTGCTTACACTTCCCATAAATAGAGATCCCATTTTTCCAAGTCCTCTGCTTCCAGACACTATTAGATCTGCGTGCTCGTAGTTTGCAATCTTGATAATTTCGTAGCCTGGATTGGATGCACTGGTGAAAACGTGCCTTAATTCTGCATTGATACTGGAGCCATCATATATACCTTTCAATGTGTTTTTCAAGTCTGTCAGCAGCTCTGGCAATGCATCAAATTCTTTGGGGCCGCTGAACGTGTTCAGTACTATCGGACACTTTACATTCTTCGGGCAAACAATGATTGCCAGTATATCCCTAATGTTCAGCTTTTTTATATATTCCGCAGCAGCCACTGATCCATTTGACTCATCGAAACACAAAATAGTTTTGTTCATCAATAACTGAAATAGCAATAAAATATTTAAAAATTACTTAAAATTTACATTATATTAATCATATTAGTTAAAAATAAATGTAAATAGTATTTTAATAAATAAATATGACATAATTATCATATTTTTATATTAAAAAAGACGATTATAAAAAATAGAACATTTTAATATTTGGAGTTTAAACGATAAAGTTCATGCTTGCGTTCAGATCGCACTCTCTTTTATGTCTGTTTTCAAGATCTGATAGAATAAATTTATAATCTCCAAAATGCTATGACAGAAATAAAGCGTTAAATTTATTGCTATTTCCTTGCTTTTTTATTATGTATTAAAGTGCATTGGTGATAGTTTTTCTTTAAAAAGTACATACTCCCTACACTTTTAATATCTTGGAGATCCACCACTTTCCGATACTTTTTAGTTATGAGTATATAAAGGTGGTCTAACGGTTTGTTTCTGGCATAGCCAAAATGCAAAGATTAAATAATGTTTTTAGCATTGATAACATCATGAAAGCTCCAACTATCGAGGATCTTTTAAGCATAAAAAACATAGATCAGATTTCTATAAGCGCATCTGCAAAGTTTGTGGCTGCTGTTGTATCTGATAATTTTAGAGAGTACAAGAAAAAGTGTGAGAAGACATATCTGGTCATATACGATTCGTCTTTGAATGAACTTGAAAAAATAGGGGGATACGGAATACATTCGCTCTCATTTTCAAAAGAGGATTTATTGTTATATGTGCATGAAGATCTTCTAAACATATATAATGCCAGCACCAAAAACAATATTTCAATCAAATTTAACGGCGAGATTAAAGATGCAAAATGGTACAACAACAACATACTTTTCACGGGTCATGAAAAGATTGATGAAAAAGAGGACGATCCCTATTTTTATGAAGAATCGGATCAGTATGACGATCTCTATCTTTTGGATTTTAAGGAAGGAACTAAAAAGATCACTAAAAACAGACAAATCTGGGAATTTGATACGGACGGTAAGAACATAGTAGTAGTGTGTTCAGATGCTTCCCATGAGAGTTCATGGTACAGATCAAGATTGTACACTGTCGATTTGTCCGGTAATATGAAGATGGTATATGATCCCGGGACTAGACAGGTTGGTAAGATAAGAATATATGGAAACAATATTGCGTTCATAGAATCTTTGATGAGCGATCGCGGCGTAGTTTCTGGAGACGTAATGCTTATTGATAATGGGAAGGTCAAGAACCTGACAGAAAACGAGGTTGCTAGCTATTCGCACATAGAATTTGATATACATTCGAAGAGCATAGAATTAATCTTGCTGAAGAACGAAAAGACAAAGTTCACGATCTTGAAATATTACAAGAAAGAAAAGATCTGGGAAGGGACAGGAATAGTATATCCTGCTTATTCCCCGTCATTTTCATACAGCAAAAACAGGATCGTGTTTTCGTATTCTGATCCTGGTAATCCATTGGAAATCCTGTTGCTAAACAAGAATGTTAAGAAATCTGAAATCAATGCCAGATTAAAGGATATTGAACAATATCCATCCAAACTGGTTGAATGGAAATCCAGTGACGGCAAGAAAATATACGGGCTATTGAGAGTCAAGAATCATGATGCTCCGTTGATAGTTTACATTCATGGTGGTCCAACCTCATTTTCATATTCCTCATTTCTGGACCGAGCATCCATATTCTTAGGCTATGGCTTCTCTGTCTTCCTTCCAAACTACAGGGGCAGCGTTGGTATGGGACGAAACTATGCAGAATCTAATCGTGGCGATCTAGGAGGCATGGATTTTGAGGATATAGTTCAGGGCATAGAGTATTTAAGAAAAACGAAAGAGATCCATACGGACCGAATCTACATAACTGGTGGTTCGTATGGAGGATACATGTCTGCGCTGGCGATCATGAAGTCAGATATTTTCAAAGCTTCAGTATCACTGTTTGGCATATCAGACTGGATCAGTTTCCATGGCACCTCGAACGGTTATGACTGGGACAGGATTCATTTTGATACCGACCCTTACAAGTTTGACAAATATGATAAATACTCTCCGATCAGGATCAAGCATGATATAAAAACGCCCATATTGCTGATGCATGGCCTCAATGATCCAATTGTGCCTATAGGACAGTATTATGAGTTTTACAGGTTTGTCAAGGAGATGGGAAAGGAGGTTCATCTGCTCGTATTTCCGAGGGAAGGACATGGATTCAATGAGAAAGAACATAAGAAAAGGCAGTATAATGAAACAATAAAGTTTTTCAATGATCATCGCTAAATCAAATGATTATTAGTGCATTCAAGATCCTGCAGCATAGACTTCAAATATCAGTTTGCATATAATACATTTATGTTCGCATATTTTATGTATCCGCACATAATGGATGAGATGATTGCATTTGTTGCAGAAGATGACCTGTGGTTAATCAAGGAAGGTAGCATACCACAGAGGATCACCACCAATTTTGGGATAGTCAGGTATCCGAAAATATCACCTGATAAAAAATGGATTGCGTTTAACGTTCTCTTACCGAATTCCGGATCAGAAATATACATTATAAACATTACAGGGGGAGTTCCCCAAAGACTGACCTATTTAGAATCCGCATCTACAAAGCTGGTGGCATGGTCTGAAGATTCAAAATATATCATATTTGCATCAGATTACGGCAGACCATTTAAAAGATGGAGTGAACTGTTTAAAGTATCTGTATCTGGAGGAGAACCGGAGCGACAGAAATACGGTGTTGCAAATGACATTATAATACATTCAAAGTTTATTTTGCTGGGCAGGCACCTTGCAGATTCTGCAAGATGGAAAAGATATCGTGGAGGAACGGCCGGCAGATTCTGGATCTCTCGCAACAATGCTAAATTTGTTCCGTTCTTAAGCGATATAAATGGGAATCTGACTAATCCAATGTTTGTAAAACATAGATTTTACTTTGTTTCAGATCACGAGGGTATTGGCAAGCTATATTCTTGTACCGAATCCGGAGCGGATCTTATGGCCCATACTGACAACAAAGATTACTATGTTCGCAATGCTTCGACAGACGGCAAAAAGATAGTATATCAGATGGCTGGAGACATATATCTCTATGACCCGGCATCAAAAGATAACAGGAAGGTTGAGATATCTATAAACAGCAGCAAAACTCAGATTTCACCCCGTTTTTTAGAAGAGCCGCTGAAATTCTTAGAGTGCATGGACATCAGCGGAGATTCAATACTGTTTGATATTCGTGGCAAAATATACAATATGCGCTACTGGGAAGGGCCGATATTCATAAAAGACAACATTAGATATAGATTGCCAAAGTATATAGATGATCACACGTTTTGTGCAATATATGACGGCTCAGGCGCTGAAGAGCTGGTAATATTCGGGGACATGGAAAAGCATATTAAATTAGATGCGGGGCTGATCAATAATCTGGCTGTTTCGCCTGCCAGGGACAAGATAATACTGGCAAATAACAGGCTAGACCTGATTCTGGCAGACCTAAAAACAGGGGAAACAAAAATAATAGACCATGCCCTGAACGGAACGTTTAAAGATATTACGTTTTCAGCAGATGGAAAGTACATAGCGTATTCTATATCAAATAGTGTCAATAAAACCAATTTGAGAATCAGGGATCTGGAGGGCATGGATTTCAAGGACATTACCAGTACATATCGATTTGACTATTCTCCAGCCTTTGACCCGGATGGCAGGTTTCTGTATTTTATATCGTTGACTGGATTCAGCCCGGTCGAAGACATGGTCCAGTTCGAGCTCAGCTTTCCGCTGGCTGCGAACATATACCTGATAACGCTGTCAGATCATACCAAATCCCCGTTTTTAGAGACTTTGCCAGATAGCTCGACCAATAAAGGCATAGATTTTAAAGGATTGGAGAATAGGATCGTGAAGTTTCCGATCCCTGATGGAAATTACAAAAAGCTTCTAGCCATAAAAGATGGAATATTGTACATGTCAGTGCCCATAAAAGGCAAGATTGCAGATGCAATGAGCACAGTTCCGTGTAATGGAGACCTGCACATTTACAAATTAAAAGAGAGAAAGGACGAGATTCTGGTCAGGGACATTGAAGATTTTGTCATTTCTTTAGATTTAAAGAGGCTGGCATATAAATCTAGCAAGGGGGTAAGGGTTGTAAACATAGCAGATAAAATAGAAGACAAGGGAGAAATTCCTGGCCCTGAATCAGGTTATATTGATATGAAAAGAATAAAGCCTTTAATAGAGCCCGAGAAAGAGTTCAAGCAGATGTTAAGAGAAGCATGGAGATTGATGAAAGAAAATTACTGGACTTCCTCTTCAAAGATAGCATGGGATCGCATTTATGAAAAATACGATTCTTTGCTAAGCAAGGTAACAACCCGTGCAGAGTTATCAGATCTTATCTGGGAACTGCAAGGAGAGCTAGGAACCTCTCATGCTTATGAACTTGGCGGTGATTACAGCACCCTTAAGACCGAGAAGATCGGCTTTTTAGGTGCTGAATTCAAGTTTGATGGAGAAGGGTACGTGATTACAAAGATCAATGAAGGCAGGTTAGACCAGGTATCCCCGTTGCGTGCTCCTGGATTAAATGTTAATGCGGGGGATAAGATCATTGCCATAAACGGCATTTCTCTCAGTTCCGAGCTTTGTCCAAACAGAGTGCTGATAAACTATGCGAACGAGCCGGTATCTATTGCTATTCAAAGCGGAGGATCTGTTACTAACGTTACTGTTAAAACGCTGGATAATCCCACGCCCCTACTATATCGCGAATGGGTCGAGAAGAATAAGAAGTATGTGTCTGAAAAGAGCGGAGATAAGGTAGGGTATGTTCATATCCCTGACATGGGATATACCGGTTATGCTGAGTTCCACAGGTCTTATTTTGAAGAATACAGTAAGAAAGCATTGATAGTAGATATCAGATACAACAGTGGCGGATTTGTGTCAAGCTTAATATTAGAAAAGCTGAACAGGAAAGTAATCGGTTTTGACGAGCCCAGGCACGGGCTTCACACCAGCTATCCCAATGAAGCTGTGCAGGGTCCCATCGTTGGCATAACAAATGAGGATGCCGGCTCTGACGGAGATATATTCAGCCACGCGTTTAAGCTCTTTAAGTTAGGCCCGCTTATCGGGAAGAGAACCTGGGGTGGGGTGATAGGTATCAATCCAAAACGCTTGCTCATTGACGGGACCGTAGTGACACAGCCAGAATTTGCATTCTGGTTCAAAGATGTGAAATTCAATGTTGAAAATTATGGAACAGAACCTACAATCGATATAGACATCACACCTGACGATTATATGAACAACATAGACGCACAGCTTGATAAAGCTATAGAAACAGCATTGAAACTGCTAAAAAAACCAAACAACTAGAATATTTGCTTGCCTTAATTTTCTAATGGATAATACCAAATAAAATATCTGCTTTGCAATGTTATTTATAAGCAATCAAAAAATAGTGAAAAGAGAGATATTACATCTTCATGCTAATTTCGATAGAAGATACGTTACTTTCTCTGCCATCTTCATTTTTCAATTTCTCAGTTTCTATTTTTACCTCTGACTTTACATCCGGCAAAAATCGATGTTTAACTATCTCTGCTATGTCTACTGCCTGAGAGATTGAATGCCCTCTCGCTTTTATGATCACCAATTTAGATCCGTTTTTAAACTGTGTGATCACTGCAAGAACATAGTTCATGGTCGGCTTCTTTCCTATATATACTATATTTTCATTGCTTTTTTGTATTTCTGTCATATTCAGTACCTCTGTAAGATTGTCTTTTTGATATTGTAATGTTTAATACTACTTATATTTTTGGTATTTTTATAGAGTAGAGTTCTGGCATTACCCAGAACCCCCTCGTCGAACCGGACTGGCGGGTTTCCCGCATCCGGCTCACCGA
>JBMFWH010000024.1:0-20459 GCA_049965455.1 Thermoplasmata archaeon
GTAATAGGTCACGATTCTGAAGTTAAGTTTTCATAAAAGCTAGTATTATGCGTAATTTTTACCGTATTTAAAGGGTAGATAATATATTTTATTTTGTAATAATAATAAATTAAAAATATATTGTATTAAAGGCACTTTCTGTTATATCGCCACTTCATGATCGTGACCAGTTACCAGAAATAAAAAAATTTAATAAATACTAAAGCTTATGCGGAATGAGTAAAATATGAGTGCTTATAATGAATTTGTATTAAGTTTATCTGGTAAAAGAGAGAATATAGATAATAATATAGATAGATACATCAAAAATAGATACAGTGGCGAAATATTGGATTTAATAAAGTATATTACGAAACATGGGAAAAGACTGCGCGGTTTGCTTTTAACAATAGCAAGCGAAGCATACAAAGGAAATATTACAAGAACTGAAAATCTGGCGGTTAGTGCGGAGCTAGGGCATTCAGCCAGTTTAGTCCACGACGATATTATGGACCGCACAAGAGAAAGAAGAGGCAGAGAATCGTTCTGGATTAAATATGGTCTGGAAAGAGGTATAATACTACCACATATACTTATTTCAGAATCTTTAAATATAGCGAGAAATGAAGGAGAAGAATTTGTACGGATCGGTATTTCAACATGGCAAAGAGCCTCTTATGGCCAATATCTTGATTTTATCGCGGAAGAAGAAAAGAATCATGACAAACTTGATTACTTAAACGTAATCGATTTAAAAAGTGGATCGTTGTTTGAAGGTGCGGTTGAAACCAGTGCTTATATAGTGAAAGGATCCAAGCAGTTTATAGAAGAGGCTAAGAATTTTGGAAAATTGTTAGGGATATCTTATCAGATAAGTGATGATTTCATAGGCGCGATTTTGAGTGAAGAGGGTGGCGGAAGCAACAAGCTTTTTAAGTATTATATGCTTAAAAAAGGAATAGACATCTCAAATAAAGACAAAACATTTAATTTTGTTTTAGACTGGATTAAAAAAGAATTTAGTCAGCTCAATAACAATAAGGAGTTCTTTCTTACAGATAACTTAAGATTTTTCCTAGTATATTCAATTGTGGAGATATTCAGGGAAACTAATGAATATGTATCACAGGTTAAAGAAACACTAGAAAACATTTTAATCTGAGTTATTCACTTTTTGTTCTTTAAAGCTTCATCTTCTAGAAGCAATTCTCCGATCAGATCTTTTATTTTCCATTCTATAGATACCGGGGTAGTTACTGCAACAATAGTTTTTTTCAAAGACTCGTTGTTTTTTAAGAGCTCGAATATGATATTAATCTCTTTATTTGAAAAGCCATGCAAGATCATCACCTTTCTTTCTCCTGAATCAGTATCTGAATCATCTAGTTTCTTGAACATAAATATTGGTAAAAAGATCAATTTATATAATTTTTTGCAATAAAAAATCAAAAGAGAAACACAAAATTAAAAAATGGGATTGAAATAAGGTATATTATGATGCACGTAAATGAAAGGCAAATGAAACAGATGATGAAGAAGATGGGCATGCAAACTAAAGACATAGAGGCTGAGGAAGTATATATCAAAGGAATCTCAAAAGATTATAAGATCTCTAATCCTAAAATCACAGTTGTAGAGGTGCAAGGGCAGAAAGTATTGCAGATAATTGGAGATATGAAAGAAATAGATAAAGAAAAACCAGTTTACAATGAAGAAGATCTGAATATTGTGATCTCTCAAACAAATGTATCCAAAGAAGAGGCTATTGAAGCTTTGAAATCAACTAATGGATCGCCTGCAGAAGCGATAATATATTTAATGAATAAACATGGATCTAATTGAAGAAGTTTTGAAAAAGATAGCACCTTCGCCGCAAGAAAGAAATAAAATTGAAAGAATTGTTGCAGAGACCCAGACTAAAATAATGTCAGAGATAAAAAAATTGAAATTAGATGCAGATGTGGTGCTGGTCGGGAGCATTGCAAAAGACACTTACATAAACAATACAGACATTGATTTTTTTGTTAGATTTTCAAAAGAATATGAAGAGCTTTTATTAAAAAAATACATAATAAAGATAGGTTCTTCCATCTTTAAGAATTATGACCTTAAATATGCGCAGCATCCATATGTTAGTGGGAAGATAGAAGAAATTGATGTGGAGTTAGTTCCTTGTTATAAGATCGATACCCCAGCCCAGAAAATAAGTACTGTGGATCGTACTCCATTCCATACTGAATTTATACTTAACAATTTAAAAGATTCGCAAAAAAACGAAGTTCGTCTGCTAAAAGCTTTTTTAAAAAGCATTGATATATATGGTGCAGAGGCAAAAGTAGAGGGATTCTCGGGATATCTTTCTGAGCTATTAATTTTAAAATACGGGACATTTATCAATTTATTAAAAGAAAGCACTAACTGGTGCGAATATACAGTATTGGAATATAATGTGGATATAGATGAGAAATATAAAAAAGAACTAATCAAGAAATTTGATAGCCCTTTAATATATATAGATCCTGTGGATAATAATAGGAATGTAGCCGCAGCATTGTCAAGAACCAATTATTCCATTTTTAAGTTTGCGGCCATGAGTTTTTTGAAAAACCCTAGTTTATCATTTTTCTTCAGGAAAGAAAGAAAGATGAGCTTTACTGATATAATAGAGAAAATTAGAGCCCGCGGCTCAAAAATCATTATTTTAAAAATGCCTAGACCAGATCTGGTGGATGACATATTGTATCCTCAAATATACAGGCTCAAGAAAATTATAGGAACTAATCTAGGAGATTTTGGCATTATAAATATTTTTTACAGTGTTACAAAGCTACACATTTTCATAATTATAGAATCAAGCGTTGAGAAAATTTCAAAAGTTATAAAGCATGAAGGTCCTCCATTATGGAGCAAGAATATAGCGGATTTTATAGAAAAATGGAAAGATAATGAAAATGTACTGAAAGGGCCGTTCATAGAGAACGATCGGTTATATGTTGATCTCAGGAATGATCAATATCTGTTAGCTAAAAAATTAAAATATGAACTAGGGCAGTCAAACATAGGCAAAAATTTGGATTTTCTAAAGCACAAAGCTGAGATATACAATTTTAAAGAGGGAATTAGAATGATCCCGATTTCTGACTTGTATAACATGTTTGACTATAAGTTTCCTTGGGAATATTGAACGTATTAATATGTAATTCTCTGCCAACTTAATAGGCAGTTAATTAGCCTTTTAGATAATCAGATTAACACATATTTATTTAAAAACCCCAAAAAAAGAAAAACTATATATCTTACTATAATTTCTCCTTTTAACACACCCTACCAACTAGGGAGGGATTAAATTTGAAGAATCAGAAAAATAAAATATTAGTGATAATAGTAATGTCAGTGTTACTAGCGAGTTCGTTATTAGTGGCAGCAAATGCGACTGCACAGCAACCAACAGAAGGATATATAAGTATAAGTATGTTGTATAAGGATACGCAAACAGGCGGAGAAAATCTTTTAAGCAATGTAGTGGTAAATTTGTTAGATTATAATGGTAATGTGATAGCTTCTCAGGTTTCTAATCCGACTGTAATATTCCATGTTCCTTTGGGTAACTATATTATAGATGCACCTTCAGTAAGTTTAGGTAGCTATGTATATGAGGAGGTAAAACAACAAATAACTTTGTCGTCTAGCAGTATCAATACTAATCTGACAATGTATAGAACTGCTTTAAATAATAGTTTGAGCTTAACTATATACTCAAACAATGCACCACTTACAGGTGCAACAGTAACTTATTATACCACGTACGGCTTAGAATTTTATTCTGGCATTACGAATTCCTCTACAGGCGAGATCACAACTAATGTACCGTATGGGACCGTAAATTTAAAGATATCTTATGTGGAAGGAGGCAGTAATAACTATTACTACACTTCTGTGTCAGTAAATTCTACTTCTGAATCACAAACTGTTAATGTTGGAAATTACAATCATATATTCGGTACAGTTTATGATTCTAGTACCGGTTTACCAGTAAGCAGCACCATAAGAGCAACATTAATACAGAGCAATGGTCAACTCTGGCAAACTCTAATTTTCAATCAATACAATTCCAATGGCGGATCTTTTAATTTCTATCTGCCATCTTCACCCACATATACTGTTGTATTAACTGCTGACGGTTATAATATAAATACATTTTCATCTCAATCAGGATACCATTCAATTACATTGAACAAGGTTATGAACAATATAATGGAAAGTTATACATTAAGTTCTGATTTTAATAACTTGACATATACATATTCAATTCAATTAAACAATGAATCTGTAATCAGCGGTTTTAATTATAATAATATCGGAGTGCTTTACTACCAGCTTAAATATGGAAATTATAACAATCAAGAACTCTCCCAATATTTCTATAATAGCATAGAAAAATACACAAACAAAATGATCCTCGTAGACAACAACTTTTATCAACTTCAGGGAGTGAGTGTTCAACCATTTACAATAAATTTTGCTGGATTTACGGTAACAGTGACAGCAACATACACACAGCCATCAATTAATGTCAGCTCTGCAATATCTGAGTTTGGATATATTCCGTTAAATCTAAACATTACAAGTGGCAGCAATGTCGGAGCTAGGTTGAACTACAGTTATTCAATAAATATACCTTCTCAATACGAAAGAGTAAATTCAATAAGCGGTGCGAATATTTCTGGCTATATAAACAATATTAACATTTACAATGTTTCAGCTACTTCCAACATATTAATAAAACTTGAGAAAAGACAGGCCCCCGCTATAGTATTAAACTCTTACGCATTCGCATTATACTGGAAAGGAATCCAGAATAATAATTATATATTGAACCAGAGCAGCACTAACTACACAATAATAGTACCGGCCAACAAACCGGTTTCATACAATGCAACCAATGTAATCAGTGATATCATATCAGGCGCAAACTCGAAAAACACGAACTATTACTGGCAGTTTGATAATGGAGCCATAGCAAGTGGAACTGGTTTGGCGAATGAAACACAGTCACTTACTCCCGGGATACACACTCTTAAATTGAGCATTACTGATATTGCGTCCAATTCCAATACAACAAATATAACAATATATGCGGACGGGGCTTATCCTAATGCATATTCTAATATAAAGATTAACAATAAAGTGATAATTAGCTGGACTGTTTCCAATGCAACTAATAAGGTTGCTTATTTACTTAACGGACTGCCTGAAACTGCTACAGTTTCAGAGCAAAATGGAGTAAATCAAGCAATACTGCAGCAGATAGAGATCAATGAAACACAACTGTTTGAACTTAGTGCACCTTACACAAACGATACTATTAACGGGCAGATATTATCTCATAAGCCGGTAACAGTAGTTTGGGACGTAAACAATACGAAAATGTCCGGGAACTTTAATAATGCATCAATAAACTATCCGACCAGAAATAAAATAGACTGGATCAATGTCACATACACAGATGTAGTAAATAACAGTATAACTATAAGCATACCTGTTAAAGTTATGGACATTATGAAGCCTAATCCAGTAATATTAATGTATAACCAAACAGGCGTGAAAGTTAGTAGCATCCCACAACATTCAATAATAAAGCTTGATGGCTTGAACTCTACAGATCCTCAGAACGGAGTAATTGCGAGTTATCTTTGGTCTATACACAGCTCAAACGGGACTGCTCTTGCTAACGGCACAGCGTACAGTATTACCAGTGGCACTATGACAAGCCCGGTAGTATATTTGAATTTCTCTAAATATGGCTTGTATTACGTCCTATTAAATGTTTCAGATAGATCCGGAAATTACAATGTTTACAATGCAAGTCTACAGGTTACACCAATTGGTCCTGACTTAGTTTTAAACAACTTTAATTGGACTGGCACATTTACGGAAGGGGCACAGAGGTATATTTACGTAAATGTCAGTAATACTGGCAATGCTCCTGCTTCGCAGTATAATATAATACTCTATGTTAATGGAAAAGTGTATTCTAATACTTCTTATACAAATCTTTTAAACGGCAAATCAGTTTTACTGAAAATACCATGGACACCTTCATCCCCAGGCAATTTCACATTAAAGGTTAGGGCATATACTCCTACAGAGCCTGCCATATACCTCGGAGACAATGTCATGTCCAAGACTGTGTCTGTAAACCAGGCTGGTTGGGTATTACCTGCAATAATAATCGGTATAATTGTAATAATTGTGGTAGTGGCTTTTGTAGCATTTAGATTGAACAAGAGCAGATCAGATCAGACAAAGTTCAAGAAAAAAGGTGCCGTTGAAAAGGCTAAACCGAAAGAAGAAAAGAAGACTGGATCTTTTTTCAAAAAGAAAGATTAAATATCTTTCATTTTTTTTAATTTTTTTAAAAACTATTTATATATTAAAAAAATATCATAGAGAACAGCAGTAATTGTGATTTACAATATTATATCCAAGTGATAATGCATATTTTTCTGTGTTTTTGGATGGAATAACTATCCCATTAAATCCATAATCTATTGCAGCAGTTTCTATCTCAGTCATATATCTTGGTCTCATACAGCCTAGTACGTGCTCTTTATTTATGTTATTTTTTGAATATCTAAACACGTCTTTTATAACCTCAATTTTTGGAGGGGCGATATGCTCCATAGGAGTATGCTTTGTTGGTATCAGGACAATAAATATTATCTTCTTAAAATTATCCAGCGTTTTCAGGAGATCTATTGCTCTATATTCTCCATTTATTTTGCCCCAATCTATGCCGATAACAATATGGGGTGTATAATTTATAGTGGCTAAGTCAAGCAATTTTAAACTTTTAGCATAGTCATCCACTGTTTTATCCATTCCAAATACATCTTTTATAGTTCTGTCAGAACCAACAACATCAAAAGAAACATTATCAACTTCCATCTCTTTCAGCGTTATTATATCTTCCGGGTCAAGCAATCCAGTATGCACATTGACCATTAAATTAAAATCATGTTTAATTTTCTTTACAACATCTTTAAATTTATAAATTGGCAACTTTCCTGTAATGTCAGATCCTCCGCTAAGCAAAAAACCAGTGCCCCCGGAGTCTGCTAATTTTTTTGCGGAGCTGTAAAGAGAATTCTCTGTGGTAGTAGCTACCATAGTCTCCAAATAATGATGATTGCAATGCTTGCAGTTAAGAGCGCAGGCATTGCCAGTAAGTGAAAACGAAGGAAAGGCTTTTCCAGGGTAATAAAAATCCAATATCACAAAGGTTCAGCAAATTATGTCACTATATAAAATTTTGGGGGGCTGGTCAAACCATTTGTATCTGCGTCAAAACTGGCACGAACCCACCATAAAATGGAGAAAGTGCGATCAGAAGAGGCGATGAAGCAGTCAAAGATCTGTAGCAGATGATTGCAAGCCAGGTCTTATCAACGAAGATCTGACCAAGTCCGAAATACTTATATAAGAACAGAGAATATGGGAGTGAGTAAAAAAGTACTATGGTGACATTAAAATGAATAATGGAGATATCGTTAAGTTCGATTATGAGCTTTGGATTGTGGAAAATGACAAAAAAACACTGTTTGAAACTACACTGGAAGAGACCGCTAAAGCAAATGGGATTTATGATCCTAACGTAAAATACAAGCCAATGGTAACCATTATAGGCAAGAAAATGCTAATTCAAGCCTTTGAAGACAGTATTATTAATGCTGAAGTGGGGAAAGAAGTGGAGCTTACAATCGAGCCTGAAAAGGCATATGGGGTCAGAAATAATAAGTTCGTGAAAGTTCACTCATTCAGGGATTTTCAAAAGGAAAATGTTGAGCCAGAAGTAGGCAAATTTGTAACATTGAACAAAAAAACAGGTAAAGTTTTGAGAGTCACGCCAGGAAGGGTAGTAGTAGATTATAATAATCCACTTGCCGGTAAAACGCTATTTTATAAGTATACGGTACGGGAAATTGTGACGGATTTAAAAGGCCAGATAAGCAGCATAATTGAGATAAGATATGGTATGGATGTGGATAAATTCGAAATAACAATTAACGATGACATACAGATAAACCTCGCTGAAAGTGCAAAATATAAGCAAGAGTGGGCAAATTCTAAATTTGGCATTGTAGGAGATATCAGGGAAAAAACGGATAAAGCGATAAAGTTCATTGAAACATATATCCCGGAGAAAAAGGCAGAAGAAAAACCAGTGGAAGAGAAGAAATAATATTTCCTCTTTTATCTTAGGTATCTAATTGCATTATTACTTTTAAATATTAAAAAAATAAATATGACATTAAAACCATAAGATTTATATTAATTAAGTCTTTAATGAATTTGACATTATAATTAATTAGGAGTAATTGTTATGAATTCATTAGTAAAAGAGCTACTGTCAAAAAATAATAATAATAATACGGTTTCAGAACAGAGTGTTAGTGAAGATGACAGTGAATTAACAGAGCTTTTAAAGCAGCTAAAAACGAGTATCAAGATCATTGGCTGTGGTGGATCTGGTTCAAATACAATCACAAGAATATTTGATTCTAACATCAAAGATGTAGAGTTGATTGCCGCAAATACAGATGCCCAACATTTGCTCATTACTAGATCTCAAAAAAAGATACTATTAGGCAAGCGAGCAACAAGAGGGTTAGGTGCCGGAGCATTACCAGAAATTGGTGCAGAGGCTGTAAAAGAAGCTGAGGACATTGTAAGAAAAGCTATAGCAGGTGCGGATATAGTCTTTGTTACTGCCGGTATG
Organism: Thermoplasmata archaeon; assembly: GCA_049965455.1. Lineage (GTDB taxonomy): Archaea > Thermoplasmatota > Thermoplasmata > Thermoplasmatales > ARK-15 > JAVRLB01. The sequence continues at coordinate 8,759 of JBMFWH010000024.1, forward strand.
GGCGGCGGTACTGGTACAGGAAGTGCCCCTATAGTGTCTAAGATAGCGAAAGAAGAAGGAGCATTAGTTATAGCTGTAACAACGTTACCATTTTCCGCAGAGGGCAAATTAAGAATGGATAATGCCTTAATTGGCCTAGAAAAACTGAAAGAAACTGCTGACACTACTATTGTGATTCCTAACGACAAATTATTGCAGCTGGTTCCTAGGTTACCTTTAAACGCAGCATTCAGGGTAGCTGATGAGGTGTTGATGAGGGCCATAAGAGGCATATCAGACATGGTTACGAAACCAGGGCTTGTAAATCTGGATTTTAATGATTTAAGGACCATAATGAAAGATGGGGGTATTGCGATGATCGGGCTTGGGGAGAGTGACGGTGAAAACAGAGCAGAAGAAGCTCTTAACGAGGCTTTAAACTCTCCGCTGTTGGATCTTGATATTTCCGGTGCAACAGGTGCCTTGATAGATGTGGTTGGCGGTGAGAATATGACAATAGAAGAGGCAGAGAAGATTGTTGCCAATGTTTCTGCCAGGCTTAACCAGCACGCGAAAATTATATGGGGTTCATCAGTAAAGGTAGAAGCTGGGAATATGATGAGCGTAATGCTTGTGATCACTGGTATAAAAGATGCGCACAGCTTAGATAAGAGCAAGGGAAAACTAGATGTAATAAGATGAGATAGAGGTTAATTAATATGGGAATAGTTGATAAGTTTGATGATGTGCAACATGATCTGGATGATAGATTTTCACAGATAGGTAAAGGAAAGTATTCTAGAATATTAAAGATGGCACGAAAGCCAACGCATGATGAGTACATAAGAACCGCGGAAATTACGAGTGCAGGTCTAGCGCTGATCGGTGGTATAGGATTCCTGATTTACTACATTATGACTATCCTTGTAAAAATCCCATAAAAGGTAAAGAATATGATAACTGCAGACGATAATGGGCAAGTTAATTCCTCGAAAGAACCCAAAAACACTGAAAACAAGTTGATAAAGCTAACACTGAGCAAGAAGAGCTTCGAGATGTCATCAGGAAGAACGGCAGATATAACTGCAACGGTAGAGAATTTCACAGACAACAAAGAGAAAGTATCTTTTTCTATAAAAAGCACTTTTCACATGCAGGATAGAGATCTAGAATGGTCTATAAAAACCACTGGACTCGAAGAATCAAAATCAAAAAACAAGGACTACGTTGGAAAGCAGGAGATAAATGATCTGATAAGCGAGAATCTAAATAAGGTTTTTGAAAGAACCATTGAGATCGGGGGGAAAGCGAAAAAGAACATAACATTGCAGATCAGTACGCCAAAAGGATCCGCGCTAGGAGACGCAGCGAATTTTGAGATATCAGTCTCATTTTTGAAAGACAAAACAATTTATGATTCTGATATAATATCCATAGCGTTAGTTAGCACGATAGTAGCGATAAAAACCTCGCTTGGGCAAGAAGTACCGGTAGCGCAGGATCTGGGCAAAAAAATAATCATAAACAAGGTTGACTACGTATATGCGATAATGGTACCTTCCAAGCTAAAAGGTTACATTTTTGTAGAAACTTTGCACCCGGATCAGATGTTATCTTTTGTAAAGAGTGTAAAGGGAATAAAGGGTGTAGTAAAGGGAGAGATGAATATTGAAGAAGTATTGCATTATTTAACACCAAAACCAGCGACTGAAGGATTGATGGTTGGCGGAATAGTAGAACTTATAGACGGGCCATTTAAAGGAGAAAGAGCAAAGATCATAGAGATCGATGCAACTAAAAACAACATAGTAGTGGAACTTATAGAAGCCATAGTTCCTATTCCTTTGAACGTCAGGGCTGATTCTGTAAAATTAATTGAAAATGCTAAGGAGTGATAAAAATGGCAAACATTGTTAAAAGTTTGGTAGAGGGGGGTAAAGCGACCCCCGGGCCACCTTTAGGTCCAGCACTTGGGCCATTAGGTGTGAATATAGGCCAGATAATAAAAGAGATAAATGATAAAACAAAAATGTACGAAGGGATGCAGGTACCAGTAACAATAAAAGTGGATACAGCAACAAAGAAATTTGAGATAGAGGTGGGAACACCCCCAGCCAGTGCACTAATCATAAAAGAGTTAAAAGTGGAGAAAGGATCTGGCAATCCGAAGACTCAGAAGATCGGAGATCTGAATCTAGGGCAGGTTTATAAGATTGCGAAAATGAAGATGTCCAATTCTCTATCATATACTTTAAAAGGAATGGCACTTGAGATTATCGGGTCTTGTGTTTCTCTAGGAGTAACAGTAGAAGGATTGGATCCCAGGGAGATACAGAAAAAGATCAAGAATGGAGAGATAAAAGTTCCAGAAAGTTAATATAGAGGTAACCATTTCAACTACAAAAGCTGTAGGAGAGTTTAAAAACTCGAAATAAAAAAATACTACAGGGTGGTCAAATAAAATGGATAACGAAAAAGTATTAGAAGCAGTTCGAGAAGCTATATCTAAGTCTCCAGAACGCAAGTTTTTAGAAAGTGTGGAGTTATCTATTAATTTGCGTTATATAGATTTATCAGACCCTAAAAAGAGAATAAACGAAGAGATACTTTTACCTAATGGCAGAGGCAAACCTATAAAAGTAGCAGTATTTGCGTCGGGAGAGACCGCACTAAAAGCTGGTAAGGTAGCGGATAGAGTGATAATGCCAGAAGAGATTGATTCTATAGTAGAAAACAAGAGAAAAGCCAGAAAATTTGCAAACAGCTACGATTATTTTTTGGCAGAGGCACCGTTAATGACCAAGATAGGTAAGGTATTTGGTATATTTTTAGGGCCCAGAGGAAAGATGGCAAGGCCTATCGGTGTTGGTATAGATCCAGCGGCTCTGATCCAGAACCTTAGAAAAACAGTTAAGGCCAGAACGAAAGACAGAAGAACGTTTCAGGTACCGATCGGAGTAAAAACAATGGCTCCTGAGATACTGGCTCAGAACATACAGGAAGTAGTGAAAAAAATAACTGCGAAGATGGACAATGGGGAATATAATATTGAAAGTCTTTATATCAAAACGACCATGGGCCCAGCAATCAAGATTGAGGTGCGATGAATATGGTATCACAACAAAAGATGGGACTCGTAAACGACCTAGCAAAGATGATTTCTGAGTATGACGTTGTTGGTATTGTAGGCATCAGAGGCATACCTGGCATGCAGATCAACACGATCAGAAGAACGCTTCGTGGCGATGCAAAGATTGTAGTGAGCAAAAACAATTATATATCCCTCGCATTAAAAGAAGCTGCCAAATCCAAAAAAGGGCTTGAAAAGTTAACAGAACACATCTCGGACCAAACTGGATTAATTCTTGGAAACACTGATCCTTTCAAATTATCAAAAATAATCTCTAAATCCAAGACCAAAGCTGCAGCCAAAGGTGGAGAGATAGCGGATGAGGATATTGAGGTTCATGAGGGAGAGACACAGTTTAAACCAGGCCCTATAGTCAGTGATTTTCAGAAGGTAGGAATACCTGCAGCAATAGAAAAAGGAAAAGTGGTGATAAAGAAAGAGCAGAAAGTAGTATCGAAAGGTGAAGTGATCAGTAAAGACATGGCTCAAATGCTCGCTAAGCTTGAGATATTCCCGGTAACTATTGGACTGGACCTTAAGGCTATATATGAAGAGGGAATGGTATATAATGCAGAGGCCTTGATGGTTGATAGTGAAAAGACTTTAGAGATGTTAAGGCAGGCATCTAGCTACGGCACAAGTCTGGCTCTGAACATAGAATACTTCACAAATAGCACAGTGCCGATATTCTTGGCTAATGCGCACAGAGATGCACTTTCTCTGGCCGTAAGTAGCAAGATTTATTCATCAGAATCTATTGCTATATTATTGCAACAGGCAAACTTGAGCGTGATGACACTAAATAAGATGTTAGAAAACAAAAATGGAGGTTAAGAAAATGGAATATGTATACAGTGTATTGATATTGCATACGTTGGGAAAAGAGGTTACAGAAGAGAACATTGCAAAGATCATTACAGCAGCTGGAGCTACTCCAGATACTGCCAAGATTAAAGCGCTAATCTCTTCTCTAGAAGGCATAAACATAGACGAAGCAATTAAAGCTACTGCATTTGCATCAGCAGCACCAGCAGCAGCACCGGCCCAACCTGCAAAAGAAGAGAAGAAAGAAGATAAAAAGAAAGAAGAAAAGAAAGATGAAGAAGAGGCCATGGCTGGACTCGGATCTCTGTTTGGTTAAATTAAACAGAAATCTCTCTTTATTTTTTTGGTGAAATTTAGATGGATCTCGCTAAATGGTTTGGAATTATTGCTTTATTTCTGATACCTATTATTATGATTATTTTAAATTTTACAATATTGCCAAACATACTCCTCTTAATTATCGGGTTCAGCTGGATAGGTACCAGTGTTATCATACTCACCCTAGATAATTCATCGTAAAATCATTTTTAATATTTGTAGCGTAACATCTGATTTTGATCCAGACAGTTTTTTGTAGTTATTCTTTTCAATAAATAGTATTTCGGTATATCCTTCCTTCACTTTCTTGAGATCATTTGCAATCAAGAACTCAAGATTGTATTTTTTCAGTTTTTCTTGCCCTTTCTTAAGAAGCAATTCGTCCGATATTCCATATTCAGCCTTGAATCCAACAAGCACATTTTTATATTTATTGCGCAGTGACAAGATAAATTTTGGGTTTGGTACAAGTTCTAAATTTAAGGATTTATCGCTTGAGATTTTTCCCGCACTTTTTTCAACCGTAAAATCAGATAATGCAGCAGGAACCAGTATATAATCATATCCGAGCATCTTAGGAATATCAGCGATGAGAGTGCTTACACTGTCAAAATGTTCAGTTTTTATGTACGGTGGAATTGAAACGGAATACGTGCCTATCAGAAGAGTCACGTCTGCGCCAAGATAAAAAGCATTTTTTGCCAGCTCTAATGCTGTTTCTCCTGTGGATAAATTTGAGATTGTGCGAACATCATCAATATGTTCTACAGAGCCCCCGCCAATAACCAGTACTTTCTTGTTCTTGTAATCTTCGTTTAAAGTTCTTATAACATATGCAACGATAGTTTCAACATCTGCCATCTTTGCTTTGTTCTCTTGAATTTTTGGCGGCACGAAAAGCAAGCCGTACCTCTCCAGAGCTTTAACATTGTTTTTTATAACTGGATTGTTATACATTTTGTCATGCATTGCGGGTGCAATAAGGATCTTTAGTGAGCCAAGAGCAGTGGCTGCAAACAATGATACAGTTGAATCTGCTATGCCGGTTGCTATTTTTGAGAGCGTGTTTACTGAGCAGGGCGCAATTAAAAGCAGATCAGCCCTATCTAAAAGATCCACATGTTCAACTCCTCCAGATATGTAATCTATCACGTCAGTTCCAGTCGCGAATTTTAAAGAGTCAACAGTAATTATCTTTTTTGCGCTTTCAGTCATCACTGCTTGAACATCCGCACCATACCTGATCAGCTCACGTGCCAGTTTTACAGTTTCTTCAGCAGCTATGGAACCAGTAACACCCAGAATGATTTTCTTGTTCAACAACAAATTGCTCTTTATACCTTTTATCTTTTCAGCAGGATGCATATATATACACAATATAAATAATCTTATAAATTTTTGTTTTTAAAGTTCAAAATTTGCCTTGATATAATCTATAAGCCTGTCTACAATAAGTTTGTTTAGTTGATCACCAAGCTCAGGGCTTGCACCTTCTGGGTCACTTAATGTCCCATATGTGTAATATTCCCTGATATCTTTGAGCACCATATACTTTTTCTCTGTTTTTTTCTTTTCGTATTTCCACACTTTTTTTACAAGTTCAGGTGCAATTGCCATGATCCTTGAAGTTTCGATTATCCCGGCATGAGAATCTGTTTCCGGTACCAGCTTTCCACGATACTCGTAAGCAATATCATAATCTGAGAGCACCATTATCTTAATATGATAAAGGTCTAGAATTTCATCTGCTGCGAGGTTCAAAGCTGCCATATGCAATTTGCTGGCATGACCTGATAATATAACGATGTTTTTAACACCCGTCTTGCAAACATCATTTAGAATATCAAATACCAACATTTTTAAAGTTTCAAAATTTATAGATATTGTGCCCTTAAAAGAGTTCATTGTCTTAGTCCATCCATAACTGATAGGCGGTAAAATAACTGCGCCAATTCTGTCAGAAATCTGCTCTGCAATATAATATGGTTGGATCATATCCGAGCTTAAAGGTAAATGTGCACCATGCTCTTCTACAGAGCCTATTGGCAGTATCACGACAGTTTTATCATTAAGCATCTTTTCAAGTTCTGTGTATGTTAGATTATCCCATCTTATCATGTTGATCGCTAACTATTATTAATCATTTCATTTATAAACATTTCCCTATTATCCAAGTAATGAATTTTGTTTCAGTCCTTGTCAAATATCCGAGAAATTTACCGAAGAGAAACCTCAAAAAGTTTATTATATATGTAATCATTTACGAATTTTGAATTAAAGGTGAATGAGAGAATGACTAGTTTCAAGATAGTAATAGCAGATCCTAAAAATGGAAAAAGTTATAAGAAAGAACTTGCCAGTCCTCAAGCAGACGCACTAGTAGGTAAAAAGATAGGTGAAGAGATAGACGGGTTATTATTAGACCTTGCAGAATATAAGCTGAAGATCATGGGCGGTACTGACAAAGATGGTTTTCCAATGCGCTCAGATCTTGCAGGTGGAGTTAGAAAATCGTTGCTTGTAACTAAAGGATTTGGTTTTAATCCTAAAAAAGAGGGCGCGAGAAAGAAGAAAATGTTCCGCGGGAACATGATTAATCCCGACATTGTGCAGATCAACATGGTGATTACTCAGTATGGGTCTAAAAGTCTGGAAGAGAGCAATAAAGAAGGTGCTTCATGAAAGCGCTTCCAGAACAGTCTGAATTAAATATCGGAATGGTGGGCCATGTTGATCATGGCAAAACCACCTTGACAAAGGCTCTAACCGGAGTATGGACCGATACTTACAGCGAGGAAATAAAAAAAGGAATTTCCATTAAACTTGGATATGCAGATACCGCATTTTACACATGTAATGATGAAAAAGGAGAGCTTATTTACACCACAGACCCAGACAAAAGATGCGTAAATGACGTAAAGCTGAGAAGAGTGGTCAGCTTTGTAGATGCTCCCGGTCACGAAACCTTAATGGCAACAATGTTGTCTGGCGCTGCAATTATGAATGGAGCACTGCTTTTAGTTGCTGCAAATCAAACATGCCCTTTACCGCAGACAAAAGAGCATTTAATGGCACTCGAGATTATGGGACTTAAGAATATTGTGATTGTTCAGAATAAGATAGATCTTGTAACTGATGACAGAGCCAGAGAAAACTATCAGGAGATAAAAAGATTTGTTAAAGGCACTATTGCTGAGAACGCACCCATAATACCAGTAAGTGCCCATCACGATGCCAATATAGATTTATTAATAGAAGCAATAGAGGAAACTATCCCTACTCCTAAATTCGATAAAAGCAAAAGTGCAAGAATGTATATAGCAAGATCTTTCGATGTAAATCGCCCAGGAAGTGATATAAACAAGCTTGTAGGTGGTGTGATTGGAGGGTCTTTGATACAGGGCGTTTTCAATATTGGAGACGAGATTGAGATCATGCCTGGATTTCAGGTAACTAAAGGTCGAAAAACAATATGGGAGCCAATTTACACTACAGTTAGAACGCTAATGGCATCTGGCAAGATGGTTGATACAGTTAAACCAGGCGGATTGATTGCAATAGGAACAGGGCTGGATCCTGCACTTACCAAGGCGGACGGACTTACAGGCAGAGTTGCCGGAGCTCCCGGAACGTTGCCAAAGATCATAGATGAGATATCTGTGGATATCTATCTATTAGAAAATGTAGTAGGACATACTACGGAAATCAAGGTTGAAAACATAAGGACCAATGAAGCGTTGATGATAAGCGTAGGAACTGCTACTACAGTAGGAATTGTCAAAAGCGCAAGGCCAAGTATAGCAGACATATCCTTAAAAAATCCGATTGTAGCAGAAAAAGGGCAGAGAATTTCAATAAGCAGAAAAATCACAAATAGATGGCGATTGATAGGATACGGTATTATTAGATAGTATCTATTTTCAGCTGCGTGGTTTTATTTGAAAAGTATGAATATAAACTGTATTTTTGAATTATGATCATTGTCAGTATATCCATGAACTCGGCATCATAATTTTTCTTTGGAGTATATGCAGGCATATTCTTCGGGATGCTAATGTTCAGCTTTTCAAAAATTTCGAGCGTCTCTTTCCTTTCATCTCCAAATATTTTTTCAGCGTAAGTGGGCCTTCCAACATCACATTTGTCGAGCTCATACTTTAAAATTGGGCGTTTAAATAATCTGTAAAGTATGTATAATGCTACATCTGAAGATTCAGGATGTTCGGATACATAAGTGCCTATTATGTCATATATTGATTTTTCCTTGACCGAAGCAACACTGAATACTTTTGATGGCTTGATATCTTTCTCTCTTAAAATATTCATATCCTGTAGTGCATAAAGATACCCCGTCAAGACCAGTCTATGTATCTTATTTCCCCTTTTTTCCAGTTCTTTAATAATGGAAGTTATGGACATCCCATCGTCAGCAAGTATCTCAAGTATCTGGTCTTTTATGGATTTTAAAACAATATCTTTTTTCATCATAATTTCGTGCCTTTAAAGGTTATGAATGTTCTAGTAAAAAAGTTTTACTATGATAGATATTTTACTGTAGTATAATATGAATCTCCATTTTAGTAAGTACTATCTTTCCGATCTTCTAGAACATTCTTTATCACTTTTTCTATTATGTTTTCAGATTCTCCGAGATATCTTTCTGGGGCGGTCAATGATTCTAGTTCTTCTTTTGTAATTATTTTCGATATTTCGGAGATATTGAGCAGAGCTTCATCTATCCTTTTATTTTGCATTGCAGCCAATCTCACAAACTCATGCGCTTGCTGCCTTCCAAGCCCTTTTTTTGTCAATGCTACAATTATGGGTTCGTCCATAATAAAGTATCTCGCTTTTTCTAGATTATTATACATCACGTCCTCATTGACGATGAGAGTAGCTAAAACATTTTTCATTTTGATAAGAATATCATCAATCAACACACAGGTATGAGGTATTATGAATCTTTCAGATGCACTGTTTGACAGATCTCGTTCATGCCATAAAATTGCAGATTCATGCATCGGCACGATAAATCCACGTATGATCCTTGCTAAACTGCATATATTCTCAGAGACGATTGGATTCTGCTTGTGCGCCATAGTACTGGATCCTACTTGCTTTTCTTTGTCAAAGTATTCAGATACCTCCCCTATCTCAGGTCTCTGAAGATTCCGGATCTCAGTGGCAATTTTCTCGAGAGTGGTGGCTATATTTGAAATTATAGAAATGAACTCTATGTATCGGTCTCTCTCTACCACCTGCGTTGTAGCTAAATCTAAATTAATGTCTAAGTACTCTGAAATAATTTTCTGGATATCCTTTGTATATGGTTCAAATCCCGCACCCGTTCCAACTGCGCCAAGCATTTTACCTACTATTACGCGCTTTTCAGCTTCTTTGACCCTCGTTAAATGCCTGTGAATCTCGTCTAAATATACTGCCAATTTTAATCCAAAAGTGATTGGCAAAGCCCATTGCCCATGTGTTCTGCCAAGCATTATCGTGTTTTTATATTGATTAGCCTTACTAATAAGCACGTTTTCTAGATCTAAAAGATCCTGCTTCAATATCTTAATAAACTCCTTGAGCTGTATGGCTGTGGAAGTGTCTATTATGTCGTTAGATGTGGCCCCTAAATGTATGTATTTTCCGGAGTTTCCAGCCTGCTCGGTTAACGCCAGCACCAGCGCCATTACATCATGTTTTGTTTGTGCTTCAAAAGCCTTTATTCTATCAATATTGACATTCATAGACGCTTTTTCAATGATCTCAAAATCCTGCTTGCTGATCAATCCTAATTTAAAATAGGAGTACGCCAACGCCACTTCTACCTTTAACATGTAATCATATTTTTTAGACTCGCTAAAAATGTCCTTTACTAAATCTCTACCATATCTGTATTCAATGGGACAGATCATAATTATACATAAATATTATTCTCTATTTATATGTTGAGACTTTTTGGCATGTATGATCACAAAATCACTTTTTGAAACAATGTTTTCAGAACCCATAGAATTTATACAATCTAAAAACTTTCTGAATCCTAGCTCAAATTCTTTATCGTTCAAAACAGAGAGAGTAGATAAATATTTTTTTCTAACTCTTTCTATATAATCATCTTTTTTATAGACAGTTTCATCATTAAAGCTCTCAATATTTACCTCATACCCAATTCCTTCAAGCAGAATCTTAAGAGCATTAATATCCTGAAACCTGGCGAGATCTATATCGATGAATCTTGGAAACTGGTCCAAACAAAGAGATTTTGGCCAGTTTATTATATGCTCACGTGAAACAGTTACAATGATCAAAGATCCATTGGAACCTAGCATATTCTTCAGTTTTCTAAGCAACGATTCTAAGTTCTGCAGATGATGTATTACAAATACCAACAAAATAAGGTCAAAACAACAATCTTGAAATTTTAAGTTATCTAGATCGTCTTTTAACCATGATACGTGACCATACTTTTTACCTGCTATTTCTAACATCTTTGTAGAATTATCAAGGCCAGTAATTTTAGCGCCTGTCAATAGCTGCATGGTTATCGCGATCCTGCCAGTGCCACATCCCAAATCCAAAACTTTTGAAGAGCAATCTATCTTCTGAAGATCAAGAATCCTTTTTATTAGCTTTAACGGCACATCTTTTCCTCTTGTATCCTCAAAATCATGAGCTAGGTCATCATAATCTACCATGCTCTAGATAATCAAAACTCAATATTTCTAGTTTTTTATTAGATCCTGCCAATTATTCATTGAATTTTGTGGCACATACATTTTGATAGTTCCGACACTTAGTCTTAGTGCCATCAAAATCATCGAACTTAATCTTTTTTGGCTCAGGCGTAGGATCAAATATTTGCGTCAGAGTATTCCATGAACATTGAAAAATGATGTGATCAAGAACAATAAACAATCTATTTGAATCCGTAACTTTACAAAAATTAGATAATATGGTTTACTATATTAGTGCGTATTTTCCTCGTTTTTATAGAAAAATTTATTAACTCGTTTATATTATCTATTTACATAATATGATCTACCCTGATTGGGTCTTAAAATTTAAGACCAAAGGATCTCAAATCCGAGTTAAAAACAACAATTATTATCTTTACAAAGTACATAGCGTTTGGAATAAAGAAAAAAAGAGAGCCCAGCTTATCACAGATAAATATATTGGAAAGATAACCCCAGAAGGTATAATAGTACCTAAATATGAGAGAGTGATCGAGCAGTTCAAGCATGTTACTGCAAAGGAGTATGGTGCTTCAAGATTTATTCACCTGATAGGTGAGGATCTTCTTAACGATCTCAAAAAAACATTTTCAAATGGTGAATTGATATTCACTATGGCTGCAATAAGGTTTCTTCACAGTTCACCATTGAAGAATATGCAGAATATCTATGATACCTCCTATTTTTCAGACGTGTTTGACATAAATCT